>JAQBPC010000096.1 GCA_028287725.1 Chloroflexota bacterium
CAGCCTATATAGTTGGGCTGGCGAGGTCTCGACTCGCACGCCCTTACTAGCGAGCTGTCCTCGCTAGTACCCCAGCCGACGCTCCTTGAGGCTGACGTATTTGCCGCGGCCGATCACCAGGCGGTCGAGCACCTCGATGTTCATCATCTTCCCCGCCTCCGCCAGGGTGCGCGTGACCTGCGGGTCTTCGGGACTGGGCGTCGGGTCGCCGCTTGGATGGTTGTGAACGAGAATCAGGGCCTTGGCGTCGTGGCGCACGGCTTCACGGAAGAGCGCGCCCGCGTGGAACATGGTGCTGTTGACGCTTCATTTATAGATGGTCGGGGTCGCCAGCACCATGTTCTTAACTATGGAACATGCCGCGCCAGGTCGAAGCGATCAATACCTCCGAACAGGACAGAGTGCCGTGCATCACGGCGTTGTACTTGACGGTGGAGCGGGCTGTTGGGGTAACTGCACGTCAAACGGCGCGGGTAGTTGCTTATTAAAGCGCAGCAACACCGGGCCGACGGGCTGGGGCATGGCCACGGGAGGTGGAGGCAACGGGCGTACCGGAGGCGGGGAGCTCGGCGGCGCCGGCAGCGCGATCGTCGTGTTAAAGGCCGGCGGCGGTGGGCTCGAAACTGCCGGATCAACGAGATCGGCCAGTCCAGCATCGGCGTCGAGCCGCGGGACGCCGAGATCCGGCAAGCCCAGCAACTGGATTGCGGTCTTTGGGATGCTGACGTGGGAGCACCAGCGGCTGTCGATACCTGCCCGCACGTGACCCCCAAACATCAGCAACGGTACTCGCGGCCCGTATGCAAGCTGCACATTGTCCGGCGTGTACTCGACGACCGGGGTCTTGACATGGTCGTCGTACCCTCCCCAGTCGTCGTAGGTCAGCAGGAAGACCGTGTCGTCCCAGTGGCCCGCCTGCACGACTGCATCCACCGCCTGCCAGATGGCATTCATGCCTGTGCTGACGTCCGCGGGTGGATGCTCGTCGAGCGGCGAGTTGTGCCATAGCATGGATAAGGCTGGGAGATTGCCCGCACGGGTCTCGGTTACGAATTCTGCCGAGTGCCGGACGTTAGGCGAGCCAACTAACTGCCTATAGAAGGCGACGGGGTAGTCGCCTGAGCCGGTGTAACATCGCCAACTCACGCCATGGTCATCGGCCAGGCCTGGGAGCGACGGCATGTCCCAGACCGGTTTCGGGCCCCTGAATGGCGGATTCCGGAGCGTCGGCGACTGCCCACCCACAATGAGCAGGTGGTTCGGCGTCGAGTTGGTGCCGAACCCGGAACAGTGATTCTCCAGGAACGCGCCCGTGATCGCAAGGTAGAGGTAGAACGGCAGCACCGCGGCTGTATCGAACTGCGCATGCGCCCCGGTGATCCGGCCGGACAACCAGGAGAAGTAATGCTGCCGGTCGTGGGGCTGGTCGCCGGATGGGGGGTTGGGCGCGATGGGCCAATCTGTGGCGACGTTCGCTCCCCAGGGAGCGAGGCCACGGAAATAGTTATCGACCGTGTGGTTCTCTTGGACCATGATCACTACGTGCTTGACCGTTCCTGGTGGCGGTGTCGCCATGGGTCATCGTCTCCTTCGTAAGGTGGGCAGATGCTTTGTGTGGAGTAGAACGTCGCCCCCCGAGGGCGGGAAGACTCGGAGAATTGCTTCTGCTCATCACTGCCAGGAATGCTGTCGCCCCCTTGGGCGCGAAGACTCGGAACATGCGCGTGCATCATCGACATATCCCGATATGCCTATGTCAGGTCACCTTTTCCCTAACTACAAAAGCGAGGGCAGGGGCGCAGGCACCGGACCCTGTGGGCCATGTACGGCGTTTGAATACATGAACTGCACGGGGACCGTGCCGGTTCCATCCGCGAGCGGTACCTCCTGAAACACCTCCGTGAGCGGATTGGCCTCGAACACCGGGAAATCGCCGCACTCCTCGCCCTGCGCGGACACCCACCCAAGGAAGGAATCGGCAGTTGGGCTGCTACCTGCCCTGATGGCGTCTTCGACGTCGGCGTCGGTACGAGCCTCGTTCAGCTCGTGATAGAACGTAGCGACCACGTTCTTCCAGCCCTGGTCGAAGGCGACGATACCATTGGTGGTGCCGTTGGGCAATTGTTCGGAGAACACGCCGACAGCATAATACACGATGGCAGCGGAGCCATTCGCCGCCTGCACGTGGACGGAGCCGTGGTAACCGCCCAGGCCGGTCAGTGAACTGGCGGCGGCTTCCGGGTGGCCTGGCGAGCGTCGCGCTCCCGTCTCGGCGGTGCCCCCTGTCTGTGCGCCCCCGTTATCGGTAAGAATTGTGCCGTGCGGCAGCACGAAGTTGCACACGCTGTTGGCGAGATCGACGCCGGCGAGCTGGCCGGAGGTGAAGAGGGTGCTGGCCATGGCCTCTACATCCGCCTTGCCGATCTGGTTTGGCGGCGCGCCGTCCAGGATAGCGGAGCCGAGAAACGCACTAACTATGGCCGTGCCCGTCGGGTAATACTGGGCCATTACGTTATTCAGCTGCGCATCGGCCATGGCCGCGGCGAGCTTGCCGTCAATGTTGTCGCGCTCGGCCTGATTCCAGGCCGCCGCACCGCCGACATAGAAGTTCTTGAAGGATAGTGAGGCGACGATCTTGCCGCGATGGTAGACCAGATCGTGGGCGGCATGCGGCTGGATACCGGGCGGCAAACCGTGCGCGGCTGGCCGGTGACGAAGGACGATATTCAGGTGATAGGGATGCCGATGCTGTTCCAACGCTGCCATGCGGATCACCTTTCTGCTGGCTCGGAGCGGTTTACTTCCGAGCGACACGTTCGCCGAGCGAGACAGCATCTGACCAGGAATCGATGAGTTCCGCATCGACGCTGTACTGCGTCTGCCGGGCCCGCTCTTCAGGCCGCAAGCAGAGCAACAGCGGCATGCGCGCGATGTACATTTCGGTGGTCATGGCAACTGGCTCTCCTTGCGGCACAGGGCACCCGGAAGTAGCAAGCTCAGCCGCCTCCCGGCACCAAAATCGTAGCACGGCTAGCGAATAAAAGCCGGTACCTACGAACGCGTTGCGTCGGTCGTTCCTACCTGGGCATGAACAATTGCAGCACCAACGCTCAACTTACGAGCATACGTTGTGCGGCATGGGTTAGCTTTACTTCGCGTGGGTTCTACGTCGTGCTCGGTGGGTCGCTTCGGGCGAGCCGCACAGCCTATATAGTTGGGCTGGCGAGGTCTCGACTCGCACGCCCTTACTAGCGAGCTGTCCTCGCTAGAACCCCAGCCGGCGCTCCTTGAGGCTGACGTACTTGCCGCGGCCGATCACCAGGTGGTCGAGCACCTCGATGTCCATCATCTTCCCCGCCTCCGCGAGGGTGCGGGTGGCCTGCGCGTCTTCCGGGCTCGGCGTCGGGTCGCCACTTGGATGGTTGTGAACGAGAATAAGGGCAGTGGCGTTGTGGCGGACTGCCTCCCGGAAGAGCTCGCCCACGCGGAACGAGGTGCTGTACACAATTCCCTGATATATAGTCGGGGCCGCCAGCACCATGATCGTGGCAATTGAGGAGCAATCGCGCCGGCCATGGGCTTCCTTCTGCCTGGCCTGTAGCTTCCGACTGATCAACCCCGCGCGCTCCAACGCCCGCACCTGCTTTCGAGGACGGGCCTTGTAATTTTGGGCAGGAGGCACGCGTGGAGCATAACTCTGTTGAATGTAGGGTCTGGCTAGGAAACGAGTGCTGGGGATTGCGGCCCCAAGGCACGAGGGTTCCCGCTGCGCCTCGTGTTGTCAGCTGGCGCGATGCGCCTGGTCGTACACGCGTGGCGAAGGAAGCGCCTGATTGTGCTTTCGCGCGGCGGCAATGAGGGCCGTGAGCGCTTCCTTGCCTTGTTCGACGGCTTCTTCATATGTATTTCCATGAGCAACGGGCCCAAGCACCCGTCCCGTCCACTCAGGCAAGGTGACGAGAAACGCCTGATCGTCGTCTGACCATTCGATCAGCATGGAATACTGTATGTCGCTCACTCGTCATCTCCTTGCTGTTTAGCCTCAGTCAGCCTGCGAAGCGCCTCACGTACTTCGCGCTCCTGGTATGGCCTGGCGTCGTCGCCATCGCGACCTGCCATATTGGCGCTTATGCCCGGCAGGAGCATGTGCTTCCATACCTCGTGACTTCCGGTCTGATGGTCCAGGAAGAAGCCTGCCCGGCGTAGATCGGCTCGCAGCTCCCTCAGCTTTCTTGGCACCGTTTAGGCCCAATGCACTCTCTGTGCGCCACAGGTAGCATGTGCAACACGCGCCAACGCAGTGCCATCGCCGCTCGCGTCGCGCCATAGGAGTTTTTGCGTCCCCGTTTATGGCAACGAAGCATCGGTTGATAACTTCCCTCAGCTATCTGCGCCTGGGTAGCACCATAAGGAGAGCCGGGGCGGAGCCCGCCAGAACACTCGTAAGACACCGTCGAAAAAGTCACGCCAAGTGCTAGGACTACTATAGCCGAGAAGCCCGACCGTTGGTTCGGGCGATTGGCTTGGCAACGGCAAATGCTTATATGCGTAGCGTAACACCAGCTTAGCCCTGTGTCACCTCCAAGTCTGAATAATCTTGCTGATGGCACGGGCGGAACTCTTCACAATAGTCGCCGTATTCGTCATGGCCTGGCGTAGCCGGCCACTGGCCCAGGGACCGGACCGCATTCAAATACATGCTCGATAGTGGAAGTGGATGTTTGGCGTGACCGCGCCGACAGCTGTGGGCCGGAAGCGGTCTCGACTCGCGAGCCCTTGCCGGTGAGTCGCCCTCGCTAGAACCCCAGCCGGCGTTCCTTGAGGCTGACGTACTTGCCGCGGCCGATCACCAGGTGGTCGAGCACCTCGATGTCCATCATCTTCCCAGCCTCTACCAGGGTGCGGGTGACCTGCACATCTTCGGGGCTGGG
>JAQBPC010000192.1 GCA_028287725.1 Chloroflexota bacterium
GCATGTCTCCTACCATGAACGGACCTCCGGGCGGCCGACCGAGCGCGCCTGTGGCATGCAGCGCCGCAGCGAAGTCACCCGTTCCAACGTAGACCGCGCCACGCGTCTGAGGGTCTATGCAGAGCGCGGTGATCAACCGCGAGGAGTCGTTATCATCCGCGGTGGCACCCGGAAAGACCAGATGCCACGCGTCATTTTCACAGTTCCCACGCCATAGCACCGCGCCGGGGCCCTCCGGCAGCGCCCAGAACGGCGGCTGTTGCGGTGTTGCCGTCACATAGAGCAGATCCTGCCCCAGCGCATCCAGCACAATTGGTCTGGTGTAGCTGGGTGACCGGTCGTTGAAGCAATAGTCCCATGTTTCGCCCCGGTCCGCGCTACGGTAGACGCCGCCGGGCTGACCGCTGCCAAAGCCCATGCTGGCGTAAATCAAGCCGGCTTGCTGGGGATGCGCAGCCAGGAAATGCGCATCCAAATTCACGCCGGTGCTGCAGTTGTCCCATGTCTCGCCACCGTCGAGGCTACGAATTATGCCACCGACCTCGACCGTGGCGTATATAATCGCGGGATCGACCGCGTCGAAGGCGATGGCATTTACCCGGGGCTGCGGCGACGCGCCGGGAAACGTCCAGTTTGCGCGCCCGGGCGTACGATCGAAGCTCGACAACGTCTGCCAGGACCGGCCGGAGTCCTCGCTGCGGGCAAGCGACGCGGGAATCGAGCCGGCGTACAGAGGATATGGCGGGTGCGGACTTGCCGCGAGCACCGTTACGGGCATTCCATCAGGGAGCCGGCTATCAGTTATGTTCTGCCAGTCGTCTTCGGTTCGCCAGATCCGCCGGCCGTCACTCGCATACGCCGTACCGAGCCTGTCTTCCACCAGCTGGGTAATCGCATGACCGGAAAGTGCCACGGGTGTCGCCGGCGCGTCATGATGATCCGCGCGCCATATTCCGTCGGTTGTACCGATCCACATGAACCCCATGCACTCTCCTTATCCTATAAGAGTGGTTACTGCCCAACTGTGCAGCAATTTACGGTTCAGCGGCCCGTAATACGCGCGCAGGCTAACGTTGCGGAGCGGCGACCGCGTCTGGCGCCTGGGTACTTGGCGCGGGCTGTGCCTCTGGCTTGACCGCTGCTTTAGCCGGCGCATCCTGCTGCCGTGGGAACGAAAGCAGCGCCACGAAGCCGCCCACAGCGCTAATCAAGACCACAACAAAGGCCGTGTGCATCCCGGTGAGCAATGCTAGCTGGATCGCGTTGCGGGCAGGCTGCGACAGCCCGGACCGGCCATGGACGCTCAGTACCTGGCTGATCGTCCGACTGGTCGCCTTGCCGGCAAGCGCGTGATTGAGACTCAGACCAACCAGAGCCAGTCCTACAACCGAGCCAAAATTCCGCATGAACATCTGGCTGCCGGTTGCCACGCCACGCTGCTTCCATTCCACGGCGCTCTGCAAGGCGACCAGCACCGGGGTGGCGGAGAGGCCAAGACCGATGCCCACAACGAAGGCGAACGCGCTGACGGTCAAAAACGAGCTGTTCGCGCCCAGCGTGAGTAGCAGGCAGACGCCCAGGGCGCAGCACGCCATACCGACGAGTGCGATGGTTCTGTAGCCATAGCGCAACGACAGCTTGCCCGAGAAACTGCCCGCGAGCGGCCATCCGATAGACATAGGGGCCAGAGCCAAGCCCGCCTGGACGGCATCTTTGGACAGCACGCCCTGCACGAAAAGGGGAACCTGAAAACTGATCCCAATCCGGATCATGCCGATGCAGAATCCCACCACCGTGGATACCGCCACTACTCTCATACGGAATAGCTTCAACGGAAGTACAGGCTCGGCCGCGCGCCGTTCCTCGCGCACCAACAGCACCGCTCCTCCGGCCGCCAGCACGGCGAGCAGCGCGGATTGGACCGATAGCCACGGCCATACGGTCTCACCGTTTAGCACGAGCAGCAACAATGCAGTCAACGTCAGGGTCATGAGGCTAGCGCCGCGATAGTCTAGCCTATGGTCTCGATGTACGCCGCGCTCGACGAAGAAGAGCTGCAGCAACACGAAGGCCAGGATGACGATCGGGACATTGACATAGAATATCCAGCGCCAGCTCAGATTATCGGAGAGCAGACCGCCGCTGAGCGGTCCGAGCAATGCGGCGACGCCCCAGACGCTGCTGAAGAGGCCCTGCACGCGGGCACGCTGCTTGGGCTCGAACATGTCACCTACGATCGTGGTGGTGACGGGCTGCACCGCACCGGCGCCGAGTCCCTGCACTGCGCGCGTGATGACCAGGAAGAGCATGGAAGGCGCGGCGCCCGAAAGCACAGAACCGAGCAGGAAGATGCCCATGCCGGCGTAGAGTACGGGCCTGCGTCCATAGAGGTCGGCAAGCTTGCCCCAGATTGGGGTGCTCACCGCGGTGGTCAAGAGGTAGATCGATGGGACCCACGCGTAGAGCGCGAAGTTCCCAAGGCTGCCACTGATGCTTGGCAGCGCCGTGTTGACGATCGTGGTGTCCAGCGCTGTGAGGAATAGCGTCAGCATCAAGCTGACGATTACCGGAATAGTCCGGCGATCAAGCGCGGGGAGCGGTTCGGTCGCCGACGTTGCGGCTGCTGCCAAGGCTCAGGTCCTGACTGGATCGAGGTCCCGCAAGTGGGACAAAGTGCGAGAACTTACTATCGTGAATCCCCTTTTCACCGGGACCCGGAGTCGCCCACAGGGGCAGGTTGGCGGCGGACGGTCGCAACCCGCGGCTCAAACGGATCCGGCTCCACCCTGGCAGGAGCATTAGCCTGGCCACGCCACGTCTCGATCAGGTTGTGCTGCGGTGAAAGATGGCAAACAGGATCGGTTGCCGCCGCATCACCGGTGACAAGGAATGCCTGACAGCGACAGCCGCCGAAATCGATCGTTCGTCTTGGACACGTCGCACACGGCGACTGCATCCAGGACTCGCCCCTGTAGGCGTTAAATCCGGGGGAGTCGCGCCAGATCCAGCCCAATGAATGGTCCCGGACATTATCGAACTTCAATGTCTTGATAGCCGCGGCGGCCGGGCACGGCAGCACCACCCCGGTAGGAGCGACGGTGAGGTGCGTGCTACCCCAGCCGTTCATGCACGGCTTTGGGTACTTCTCATAATAGTCGGGGATCACATGCAGGATTTGCAGCGTGTTGCCCAGGCGAGCGCGCGCGTCCTCGACCGCCGCGTCGGCACGCCGCAACTGCTCTTCGCTCGGCAGCAGCGCCGCCCGATTGCGCAGCGCCCAGCCATAATACTGGGTATGGGCCAGTTCTAGCCGTTCGGCGCCAAGCGAGTGCGCGAATTCGATGATCTCCGGGAAACGGTCAATGTTTAAGCGATGAACCACGACATTGACCGTGAGTGGCCAGCCGAGCTCCTTGGTCAGCGCGGCGGCCTCCAGCTTCTTGGCATGAGCTTGAGTGCCGGCAATGTGATTGGCAAGTACCGGCTCGTCGGCCTGGAAGCTGATCTGTACGCTGTCGAGGCCGGCCTCCCGCAGGGCAAGCGCCTTTTTGCGGTTGAATAGCGTGGCGCTCGTTATCAGGTTGCTATAGAGGCCGGCCTTGCGCGCGGCGTCGACCAGCACCGGCAGATCGGCGCGCAGGGTCGGCTCGCCGCCTGAAAAGTGAATATGCAGTATGCCGAGAGCCGCGGCCTCGTCTATTACCCGCAGCCAGTGTTCTGTCTCAAGTTCCTGCCGGTAGGCCGCAAGCTCCAGCGGATTGGAACAGTATGGGCACTGCAGAGGGCAGCGATACGTTAGTTCGGCCAGTAACGCCACTGGAATCGGATGTGAAGCTTCCTTACGCTGCATAGCCCTCTACCAAATTCTTGGCCGCGAGGCGGTCTAACAAGGAGTGTACATCTGGAGAGACATCGATGCCTCCAGTCATCTCGGATAGCGTGGACACGATCGCCTCTACGGTGCGCGTACCGTCGCAGAGCTTCAAGATCGCGGCAGCGCTGGGGTTTAGTACAAGCACGCCCTCGGGGAATAGCAGCACGTCCGCTTCGCGCGCGGCATCATGTCGAATGCGCGTACGCGCCGCGAGCCGCGGAACATCCTGGGCGCCGAAGGAAGGCATATCAGTCGCCAACCGTTCCCTGTTGATCCAGTGCTCGGCAGGCATCCTCGATAGCGTCGAGCTGCACCCACAGGACATCACACTTGAAGGCCAGCGCCGCGACCGCTTCGCTCTGGAGCGCGCGCGTATTGCAGCGCGCATAGACCAGTTCCAGGGCATGATCCGAGTCTCTCGGCGCCTGGGTGAGACGTGAGCGGAAATACCGCAGGCCCTCAGACTCGACCCAGGGATAGAACTCTTCGAAGGCGGCGATACGCTTGCTCATCAGATTGGGTGCAAACAATTCGGTAAGCGACGAAGCAACCGCGATGATCCAGGGCTGCGTGCGCGCAAATGTCACATAGGCATCGACGGCGAATCGCACGCCAGGCAGTACCGAATTGACATCCAGAGCGCGCTCACGCGGCACGCCCACGGCCTCAACCAGCCGGAGCCATGCCTCGATGCCGCCCTCGCCCTCCCGCTCACCATCGTGGTCCACGATGCGGGAACGCCATTGCCGGCGCACTTCAGTCTCGGGGCAATTTGAGAGTATCGCGGCATCCTTCAGGGGGATACAACGCTGGTAGTAGAAGCGGTTGACCGCCCACAGCTGAAGCTGCGACTGTGTCAGCGTGCCGGCGTTCATACGCAAATGAAAGGGATGCTTATCGTGGTAGCGCTTATTCCCTACGGCGCGTAACCGCTCCAGGAATTCCTCGTGGCTCCAGGGTGCATCAACCGCTGCGATCACGTCTGCTTGTATCACCTACAGCTCCAACTCCAGGCCCTCGTCGGCCACCTCCCAGCCCGCGGCCTCAACTATCGATAGTTCGGGGCTCTGCTCAATCAAACTGGGATATGAATTAATGATCTGCGTCAGGCAGCGCCGGTCGCACAGAGCACGCTGCTACTCCATCGATACCACGAAGGCCTTGCCACCACCGAGACGTGCCGCGGTGGAGACACCGGCACCGGATTGAAACGTGCAAAACAGCAGACCGTGGATCGGCAATGCCACTGGAAGTGCCCCGCCGTCCGCCGCTTGCCCACGTGCACTTCTGCGCTCTGGTCCACTTTTGGAGCGCAAAAACACATCCGCCATGTGAGATGGAGACAATCTTGCTCACATGGCGGATATGGTGAGTTGACTACCTCAGCTCAGGCTTCGCGCGGAGACCGCTGACTCCAACTAGTGGACACGTGCACAGCACAGCACGCGGCGGTCATCCACGCACAACCTTACTTGGAGTAGACGTACGCCGTGACTTCTGCGCTCGCGGTGATCTCGACGTACTCAGGAGTTGTCCAGGCCATGTGCATGTCCTCCTACGTTACTCTCGTTGCCTATTACGCCCTCAAAACGTGACGTAATTTCACAACAATTACAGACTAGTAAAAAGTTTTTTGATTGTCAACAAGTGCGGTTGGCACAATATTTCGGTCAATTCCGTACTCGCTTGCCGCGTATTTAGAGGCTGTATTCTCTTGAGAAGGCACGGTCTTCATACCCCTCACAGTAGTCCGATTGGGCTATATGTGGAAGGGTCAGAATGCCTGCAAAAAGCAATTGTTACCAAATCACAACCTTTACGCGGCCCTTGGACCGGCAGCAAAAGGAGTAAAGTCAACCATGAGCCTCGCCGGCACCCTTCGCCACGTCCGGCAACGGCGTCGCACCGCGCGGGGCGCGACGCTGCAGGCTAGCCGAACGTCGTGAAAGATCAGACAAAAGATTGCAAAGGTGCTACTATTCGCGCGACATCCAGAATCACACCGCGGGCCTGCCCTCGATGGAGGAGGGCCAGCCTGCGTCGGAGAAGTGACCGGTGAAGCAGCACGTGGAGACAGGGCAACCGGCAGGCGCATCATGGATTCCGCCTCGCTTCTATGGCCGCCTGCGCCGCATAGGGCCACGCTTACTCGCGGCTTTCCTGCTGGTAATCGTGCCCACGGTGGTGATCGGGGTATTCGCGGTACAGCGCCTTGATACGCTTGCGGGCCAGACGACAAACCTCTCGACACACGATCTTCCGGAGATCGTCATTATCGACCATCTCAGGACCCTTCTGTTCCAGCAGCAGTCTTTGGAGCAAGTAGCCTGGTCGAACCAGCGCCTGCAGGCCCCGATCGCCGCCGAGATCGAAGCGCAGGCAAATGCCCTCCGCAAGTTGGAGTCGACGAACACCTCCGATTCGCATGTACGCGATAGGGCGCTGATCGAATCCCTGATCGCCGGCATTACGCGCGGCCATGTCGCGAGCAAGCGCATCGAACAATTGGTGGCAGCCGGCAACATCGCGCCGGCGCAGACCCTGGAGGAACAGCGACTTCTCCCATTGATCAACGCCGGCGTGGCCGTTTGCGGCAGGCTCAAAGCAGTCAAAGAAGCAGAGGCCGCGGCAACGGCGGCCAGCGTGCACCGCAACACCAGTACCGCCACGCGCGTCGTGCTCCTATTGACGCTGCTCTCAGTGCCACTGTCGGCAATCCTGGCATTCTTGATGACGCGTTCGCTGCAACGTCCACTCTCAGCCCTGCTACGCGCCACCACCGCGCTTGCCGCGGGTGACTTGCAGGCAAGCCCGCGCCTGCGCTCCAGTGACGAGATCGGGCAACTCGCGGACGCCTTCGATACCATGCGCGTAAACTTGCGTGCGACGATCGCGGCGCTGGCGATCGAGCGGCAGCAGACACAGGCTGTCATCGATTCTTGCGCGGACGGCATGATTCTTGTCGACGCGGAGCATACTGTGCTGCAGATCAACCCAGCAGCCGAATACCTCACCGGCTGCCGCGCCTCCGAGGCCCTGGGCCGAGTCTGGTGGGAGATCTGCGGCTGCAGCGAAAAGCCGGCATGGGTCGACCTCCTCCCGGACCAAGCCGGCCAGGATAGGCCGTACCATATATCGCCGGATTGCCCTCACCACCCCGAGAATCCGCAGCTCCAGGCCTCATGCGCGCTGTGCCGCCGAGAGCTGAGCGTGGGAACGAGCGCCGAGCGCGCCTCATACCAGATGCTGGTACAGCTGCAATCCGGCGAAGAGCGTTGGCTCGCCGTCAGCTGCGCGGCAATACCCGGCGACCCGGAGGTGGGGGGACGGCGTCTCGTGGTAAGCCTGCACGATGTAT
>JAQBPC010000196.1 GCA_028287725.1 Chloroflexota bacterium
CGTCTCCTACGTCTACGTCGGCATTCAGGAGCGTGGCGACCCCGCCCTTGCGAGCGACCCGAATGCCTTCCACGGCTACCCCGCCGAGGGGATGTCCAAGTTCCCCTTGATGGCCATTCAGCACCAGCTTAAGCTTGTCTTCTCCCATGGTGGCGCGCAGATCTACAAGGTGCTGCCTTAACGCACTGTATCTTCGCCAAGTGATTGGGGGCGAATGAGTTGACACAGCCGGCCTCCGACCAACCGATGCAGCCGGCAACTCCACCGCCCGGCCCCTCACGCCTGCGTGGCGTGGTTTACCTGGTGATCGCCATACTCTTCGCTGCCGGCGTCCTGGCATCCATGTGGTCTACAAAGAGCAGCTCGACAGTAGTGGCGCCGTGTACTGCCGGCGCCGTGATTAGCCAGGCAGCAATAGTGCGCGATGCCACCGGAGCGGCGCACATGTTTGCTGTTGTGCGCCCACCCTCTGCGCCGAATGTGGCGCCGGGGAACGAGCCGGGTTGTGACGCGCTCTATCGCAGCGATGATGGCGGCACAAGCTGGACTGCTGTCTTCAGTGCAACTGCCGAAGCGCCACTCACATTCGCCTCGACCAGCCCAAGCCAGGTCTATCTCTTGACCCAACGCGTGCAGTTCCCCACGTACGTGGCGGGAAACATCTACGGTAGCGATACCCTTGGCGATGCTTGGACGTGGAAACGGATCAGCCCCCAGGGCCGCCACGCTGCGCCGATGGTTTCGATAACCGACATGCTGACCGGGGCTGGTGGCTCGCTCATACTTCGCGCTGGGAACGCCGACGGCGCCGCGCTGCTGCGGTCGGTAGACCGAGGCGCAACCTGGCACTCGGTCGTAGTGCCCGATCTTGTCTCCACTACCAGTGTCGCCGCGCTGGGAAACACCCTTGCCGTGGCGCCGGGCAAGTACACGCGGGGTACGTCACCCGGGAAGGTTAGTACCGATGGCGGCGCGACCTGGAGCCCGCTCGGACTGCTGCCGGCCTCACCGCCGCAATCGAAACTGCACGCCACCCTGAGCGCGAGCGAGGCTGAGAGAGCGCTGATCCTCGAGCTTATGCCCACCGGGGGCATTACCGACGGGCCGGTCCTGGCCCGCTACAGCTCGATTGACGGCGGCCGTACGTGGACCACCACGCACTGTGGCGCTCAGCCCGCCCCAGGCTGCGCCTCTCCAGCGCGCTGGGCCCAAACGGAAACTGCTCGCTACGTGTTCTACCATCAGCAACTCTTCGCCGCAAAAACCAACCAGCCCTGGCGAGCGCTCACTGCCGCTCTGCCGGTCCCCAGCAACACTGTACTCCAGCTACTCGCCGTTCCGGCGAAACCCTCCGACCTACTCTATCTCGTCACCGGCACGGGTATCTGGGAGCTTCGCAACAACGCCTGGCGGAACCTCGCGACGAACCTGGGCTTGGCCGGGCCTTCGCCCGTGCAGGGCTGAACACGAACGTCTCCAGGTATGCGGTCGCGGGAGCGTGGAGACCGCGCCGGTCGCATCCAGATAAGCGTGGCCACCGTTGATTGTGGTAGGCGGCCCGCGCCTGAAGGCGCATGGTAGAGGTAACACCGGCTAAAGGCGGTTGCCGGCCTTCACGCCTCCGGATTTATCCGGATGGCAAGGGTATGCTGGCTAAAGCCGGTTGCACACTGCACCACACCCGGCTTTAGCCGGCCCGTCTTCTACCATCCGGTTTCACCCGAAGGTCCCCTGTTTGCCCGCCGTACCTCAGCCGAGTTCAGCTCGCCCAACCACACGTGGCTTTAGCCGGAGGCCCCGATCGGATCCCGACTTACAATAACTTTCCGCCCGGCTGCCCAACTTCGGCATAGCGGAAGAATGCGGCTATCGCCAGCGCCTGGTCGATGGTCCCCTCGCGAATGAGCCGGCTAACCTCCGGCATCGGCAGCACCTCGATCTCGATGTCCTCGCCCGCGTCGAGATGTTGCTCACCCGCTTTGCGGCAGTCAAGCGCCAGGAAATGGTGGCAGACATTCCCTTGATAGGCAGGATTTGGGTGCGACGAACCAATGCGCGTCCAGCCTTCGGAGACATACCCTGTCTCCTCCGCGAGCTCACGCACCATCGCCGCCAACGGATCCTCGCCCGGTTCCACTGTGCCGGCCGGGATCTCCAGCGTATAGCCATCCACGCCGTGGCGATATTGACGCACAAGCAGCATCTCGCCGTCGACTGTAATGGCGATTACGTTCGCCCAGTCCGGCGCCTCCAGCGTGACATAGTGGCCGGCTTCGCCCGTGCGTGGTGAGACCGCCGTGTACCGGCGAATCGTAAAGATGTGGTAGTCCTGCACGTCGCCGTCGTACTGTCGTTCCCAGCCCGCCATCCCGTTACCCCCTTGATCCTAGCTTCGCCGCGCACCTCTCAGCGTACCGCGCAGGTGGCCCTGCGCATGAATCGCCCGAATCTTGCGCAGGCGGCGCCTCAGGACATTCGGCGTGCCTCAGGACTCACGGCGCTGCCGAGGACTAGGCGTACCGCAGTGACATGGCGCTTTCCGGCTCGGAAGAGCGCATAGCACGCGCCCTACATATACTCTTTGTAGTAAGCGCTGCCGCCCGATCCCGGCGATTCGAGATGCTATCTTTGCACAGCGCGCCCACAATGGTGTAACGTTTCTGCTCGCTTGCACGTTGATCTTTGTGCACAGCGAAGGGAAGCCGCGATCATGCGCTTGATGCGCCGTGTCCTCGTCGTTTATTTGCTGGCTGCCGTTCTGCTCGGCTTTAGAGTCCTCTCCATGGGAGAGCAGCCGGCTGGGGGTACGAGCGCGCCCGCGTCACCTGGTGGGAACGCGGCCTGGATCGACCAACACTGGGTCCAATCGCCGCCGTCGCCGTCCAGCATCGCGCCGCTCTGCACGCAGCTCAAGAACCACCAAATCGGCACGATCTTCGTGCATGTCGGTCCGGCGGACGCATCGGGCAGTATCGCCGAAGGACGCGCGCCATATGCGGGCCGCTTCGTTACCGAATTCCACCTGCTCTGCCCCCAGGTCCGCGTGCTGGCCTGGATTGGCCAGCTGCTCCCATCGTGGGACGGGCTGGTCAACTTGCAGAACAGCAGCACGCGCGGCGGGCTTGCGCGCACCGCAGCCCGCTTCGTAGCTCTTGGCTATGACGGGATCCAATATGACCTTGAGCCTGTGGCAAACGGCGATCCGGCCTTCCTCTCATTGCTCCGGCTCACGCGAAGCGCAATCGGTGGTCATTGGCTAGCCGTGGCCGGACCCGCCATTACCCCGGCAGAGGGGATGCCGCGTCTGCCGCGCCTACGCCTTCCCCTGCTTCCCTGGTCGAGTAGCTACTATGCGCGGGTAGGAGCGTTGGTCGATGAGCTTGACCCAATGCTCTATATCACGGGGCTAGGCAATGATGCCGATTACGCCAAGTTCGTCTCGGTGCAGGCCCGAGCCTTTACCAGGACACTCCCTTCCGCCACGATCAGGCTTGGCCTACCGGCGTTCTCCGGCCGTAACCAGTTCTTCGATGATCGCGCGGAGAATGTGCCCACGGCACTCCTCGGCATCACCAGGGCATACGGCAATGGCGCGATTCCAAAAGCGCTCACCGGTATCGCGATCTACCCGATGTGGGATATGACGCCCACTGGCTGGGTGGCGCTCGACAACTGGCTTGCCCTCAGCCATCGCCGAAATAGTTAGACCAATCACTTGATACGAACCTTGCCGATCTGTAGCCTGAAGCTGTACGAAGTCGGTCGCGGGCCCCGGATTTGCGATGGCAGGGAGAGTCAGCATGCGCATGCCACAGCAAACTACCGTCTGCCCGCAATGCGGGCAGGGCAACTCGCCCAGGGCAGTCACGTGCGCTACCTGTGGAGCAACGCTGGTGACCTCCGGCACGTTGGGGGATCCGCAAGCGAATACCGTGACGGGCGCCCCCGTTCCGGCCACACCGCGAGAGCTTACCGGGAGCATTGAGGCAGCGCGTGAACGTCTCTCTAGCCTGGCGCCCGAGCTTGCCTCCCTGATGGCGGAGGCTGTGTCGCGACATGTCAGCTCTCAGGGCCGGTCACGTGATTTGGTAGAGCGGCTCCGCAACCTTCCGATATCTCGGCCCCCACAGCAGGTCGTCGTCGTACCCCGTCGACCCATTCCACCGATGCCAACCCGCGTCATCTGGTTTCTGTTCGCCGGCATCTGGTCGACGTGCCTATGGGTTATCGCCACCTGGCTCATTATTTGCCTGGCGGTGTTCGCGCCGCTGGCAAACCGCATGATTACATATATCCCTACCGTGTTGACGCTCCGGCCCTCGGACAATCCGCCCCTCTCGATCATTCCAGCGCCACGCTCGCTCGTACTCCGGCAAAAAGCTCCATTTCGCCTTGCATATACTGTTTTGGTAGGTTGGTGGGCGAGCCTGGTCTGGATGCTCCTGGCATACGCGATCTCCTTGACGGTCGTCGGCATTCCCATCAGCTATCGCATGTACGCCGTAGCGCCCGCGGTAGCCCACCTCCCGTAGCCCGTGGCATGCGCTGGTATCGTGCTCTGGGCCGAAATGATCGCCGCTTCAGCACGAGAGTAGCGATAGTGCCCGAGACCGTAGCCTCAGTGCTTCAGGTCAGGCGCGCACCCGCTCCCGAAGGGACGGGTTGTGCCTTCAGGCCGCCCAATGTCCAGAGTACGTTGTCCAGGCACGGAGCTCGATTTCTGGCTGTGAGAGCTCGCGGCCATGGCAGCTCACTCAGGGAGACCGCTTGCCCCTGACCCATAGGTACGCTATACCCAATAGGCGCACGTCGAAAGGTCCCTGATGCCAATTACCATTCCCATGCACACCGTTGCCCGTATCCTTGGCCGCCACGGGCTGGGCCGTGTTAGTGTTGAAGCGCTGCCTGGCGGCCAGATCAATGCAAGCTACCTGGTGGATGAGCAGTATGTGCTGCGCGTAAACCTGCGGCCGGAAGAGCATGGAAAGCTCGCCCGCGAGAGACGAGTTCTGGAAATGCTACGCGACCTGATGCCCGTTCCGCACACCATCGCTTACGAGGGCAGCAGCCGGCTTATCCCGCACGAGTACATGATCCAAACGTTTGTGCCTGGCGAGAGCCTATTGGTTCGCTGGGGCAAGGCCGATGAAGCCGAGCGCGCCTCGTATCTCTCGCAACTTGCCACGATGCTTCGACGGCTGCACAGCGTCCGCCTCAGCGGCTTTGGCGACCCTACGAATCCGCGGCAGGGCGAGACCTGGGCCGCCCTTCATGCCCGGCGTGCCGGCCATGCCCTGCAGTCAGCGCGTACCGCCGCAAACGTCGACCCGTCGCTGATTGACCAGGTCGAGCAAGCGATCGTGCACGATAGCGCCGCGCTCGTCGGTGGTTACCCTAGCTTGACGCATGGTGACCTGCATTTCGGCAATATTCATGTGGACCAGGGCAAGGTCACCGGCCTGCTCGACTTCGAGCGCGCCTGGGCCGCTACTCCCGACTGGGACCTGGACCAGCTCGTTCGCTTCGTCAACTACCCCAGCATCTTTGCCAGCTCCGCGGCGGAGCAGAGTGTCGGTCCCGTGGATCTGGCGGAGGTAATCCCCGCACTACAGAGCGGCTACCCCGACCTGTTCGCCGTCAACAGCCTGCAATCGCGCCTTCGTGTGTACGCCCTGGAATACGAGTTACGCGCCCTCGTCTCGGTACGCAAGCGCCATAACAACAACCCGGATGCGTTGCGCGCGGTCGAGGCACGTATCCGCACCACCCTGTCACCGGAGTTCCCTGGATTTTAAGCCGGAAAGGAATCTCTATGGGTCGAAGCCTTCGCCTACTCACCATGGCCGCCTTGATCGCGGTGCCGTTGGCCGGCGCCAATCGTCCCGTGGTTGCCGCCAATTGGGGCGTCGGAATTGGTGTGCGGCCAAACCCCATGCACCCGAACGAACCTCACGCCGCGGTGCTCACCAAGTCCCATATTGGCGCTGTCTGCAAAGCCCGTGTGGAGTACGACGGAACCCACCAGCGACCGTACGTCTTCAAGGCAGTGGTCATCAAGTCGAAGGCCGCCGTTGCCTGGTATTTCCACGCAAAGACCACGGCCAAGCGTGGTCAGGCGAGCGTTACCTGCACCTATAACCACGCGACGCTAACCTCTATCGCCTACTTCAAGGTGCTGCCGCGCTGAGCACTGTGGATTTCTCTTAAACAGATGGTTGCCGCGCTGCGGGACAGTGAGGGATGTACAGTCCTCACGGCCGTCTGCTCGGCACAGCAGCGCCACCCCCGCCTGCCATGTCGCAGTTGCTCAGGG
>JAQBPC010000218.1 GCA_028287725.1 Chloroflexota bacterium
ATAGCCTTGTAGGCCACGAGGAGCAGACTATGGCCATCCTGGGACTCCACCACATCACGCTCATCAGCTCAAATGCCCAACGCACTGTCGATTTCTATACCGGTGTCCTGGGCCAGCGTCTCGTAAAACAAACGGTCAACTTCGACGACCCGGGCGCCTACCACCTCTACTTCGGCGATGAGCTTGGCCGGCCGGGCTCCGCCATCACCTTTTTTGAATGGCCGCAGTCGCTCAAAGGAAGGCCCGGCATCGGCGGCACGCACCATTTTGCGCTCTCCGTGACGGACCGCGATGGCCTGCTACGCTGGAAGCGGCGCCTGACCGACCTCGGCGTGCCCGTTCAAGGCCCATTCGACCGGCACTACTTTACCTCCATCTACGTGCAGGATCCGGATGGCGTGATCGTGGAGATCGCCACGCGCGGACCGGGCTGGAGCGTCGACGAAGATCCGGCCAGCATCGGCGGGGCGCACTGTCCGCCGCTGGCGGAGATGATCGTCGCTAATCGCGACGAGGCGCGCATAGCGGCCGAGACCTGGCCCGATCCGGTGACCGAGATTACCCCCGACATGGCCCTGCAGCAGGGCATGCACCACATCACCGCGATCAGCTCGAACATCGAGCGCACGCAGGCCTTCTTCGGTGATTTGCTGGGCATGCGACGCGTAAAGATGACCGACAACTTCGATCGGCCCGGCAGCGCTCACTGGTATTGGGGCGTGGACGACGGCCGCCCGGGCACCGTGATGACCTATTTTGAGCATGATCCGAAGACCGAGCCGCTTGTGCGCATGGGCGCCGGCCAGACTCATCATGTCGCCCTCGCCGTTGCCGATGAGGATACGCAGCTGGAGTGGCGCGAGAAGCTGCTGCGGGCCGGACTGAACGTTACACCTGTGCGCGACCGCATCTACTTCAAGAGCATCTACACAAACGATCCGGATGGCCACATCGTGGAGCTGGCCACGACCGGCCCAGGCTTCGCAATCGACGAAACGGCGGCCGACCTTGGCCGGAGCCTGCAGCTTCCGCCCTGGCTGGAGATGCACCGTGGCACCATCGCTCAATCCCTACGGCCGCTCGACGTGCCGGAATGGAAGTCCCTGGAAACGGTGCGATCATGAGCGACGCCGCAAACACCATCATCGGCCCCCATCAGGGTCAGCCGGTTCTCGTGGCAGGCGAGTCGCTTGACCGTGTGCAGGCTGCCATGGTCATGGTGCACGGACGCGGGTCGACTGCCGAAAACATCCTTGGCCTGGCAACGGAGCTCGATCGGCCTGGCTTCGCCTACCTGGCGCCCCAAGCTGCCGGGAATACCTGGTATCCGCACAGCTTCCTCGCGCCTCTCGACGCCAATGAGCCGTGGCTTTCCTCGGCACTTGCGGCGATCGACACGATATTTAGCCAACTCGCCGAGGCCGGCATCCCACCCGAGCGTGTTATCCTGCTGGGCTTCTCGCAGGGCGCATGCCTCTCGCTCGAGTACGCGGCGCGCCATGCCCGGCGATATGGCGGCGCGGCGGGCCTGAGCGGCGGCCTGATTGGGCCCGCGGTCACACCGAGCAACTACCAGGGCTCACTGGACGGCACACCGGTCTTTCTGGGCTGCAGCGATGTCGATCCTCATATACCAAAAAAGCGGGTGCAGGAATCTGCGGACATGTTGCGGCAGCTAGGCGGCGAGGTGACGGCGCGTCTCTATCCTGGCATGGGCCATACCGTGAATCAGGATGAGATAGCATTCGTGCAAGGGATGATGGCCGCGTTGACGAAGTAGGGGCCGAGAAAAGGTGTGTCGCGGCCACAGAAGCGTACGCGTGTTCCGGTCGCGGTCCCGCGTCGCCTCACGCCGGCTCATTGCTCATAACGAACCTCAGGCGCATGTCCGGTCAATCGACCTCCACGGCGGCGGGGACCAGGAGACGTCGCCCTTCAGGACGAAAGGCTCAGGATCATATTAAGCGCGGCCGGTCGAGCCCGGTCGCTCGAGGAACGCACCGGCGTGCACAGATTGCGTTGCCTGTACATGTGACAACATCACGAGTGTTCTTGGGGGACTGATGGCACAGGGCGAATATTCCTTCCTACCGCTGGAAAGGGTGATCTACGGGGCCGGCAGTCTCGGACGATTGGCCGGTGAGGCCGATCGCCTGGGCGGCAGGAAGGCCATGATCCTCACCGGGCACAGCCTGGCGACACAGACTCCACTCGTAAAGAAGGTCGAATCGCAACTTGGCGAAAGGCATGCCGGTACATTTGCCGGGATCCGGCAGCACGTGCCGGAGTCCGGCATCGCCGAAGCGGCGGCATTGGCGAGGCAGCTCGGGGCAGACCTGCTCGTCAGTCTCGGCGGCGGCAGTCCGATCGATGCCGCGAAAGCGGTGGCGCGCACGCTTGCCGCTGATACCGGCACGTATCTGCCGCACATCGCCCTCCCCACCACGCTCTCCGCGGCGGAGTTCTCCGGCACGGCGGGCTTCACCGACGAAGCGCGGCAAGCGAAGACCGGCTTCTCCGATCCGTGGACCACGCCAAGGGTCGTGATCATGGACCCCGAGCTCACGCTGGCGACGCCAATGTGGCTGTGGCTTGCTTCCGGCATTCGCAGCCTCGACCATGCAGTCGAGACCCTGTACAGCCCCGGTGATCATCCGGTGAATGACCTGCTCGCATTGGAGGCGATCCGGAAACTGTTCGCCTATCTGCCGCGCTGCAAAGCAGATCCGTCCTCGCTGGAAGCGCGGGAGCAGTGCCAGCGCGGCGCCTGGATGAGCTTCTTCGGGCCGGGCAGCGTGCACATGGGCTTGAGCCACAACTTGGGCCGGCGCATCGGCGCCAGCTTCAACGTGCCCCACGGCGTTACCTCTTGCATCACCCTGCCGCATGTCATGCGCTACAAGGCCGCGACCGAAGCGCGCCGCTTGGCGCCGATAGCCCACGCGCTTCAGCTGGTGCCTGCGGATACGCCCGACTACGAGGCGGCGCTGGTCGCAGCGGATGCCGTTGCCGGACTCGTCGGCGCTCTGGGCCTCCCCGCCCGTCTGAGCGAGGTGAACGTGCCGGCAGACGCGCTGGACGACATAGCCCGCTCCGTGGTGGGCGATACGCCCGAGGCAGTGGCTGTCGCCGAGTTGTTGCGGCGCGCGTACTAGATGGGTGGTCGATGAGATCCGGAAACCACGGCCATTGAGGCCCGGTTACCCGCGTGCGGGTGGTTCTCACAGTCCTCGCCCCGAGGTACCCAGCCGAAGGGAAGTGTCGTGGTTCAGCCCGCTTCGGATGCAGGTTTCATTCGCCACCCACGTAGTAAAGACCCATGTTACAGATCCCCGCCGGTTCTAAAAAGTGACATCATAGAAGCACCTATTGCGAGATTTGAGCGATTTGACCGCCCGCAAGGTGAGGAGGCGCCACTTGGACGAGCTTTTGAGAACGGCAGCCGAGCGCGCCATCAGCTACCGTGCGTCCCTGGCGGATCGGCATGTCGCGCCGCTGCCCGATGCCGTCGACCGCCTGGATGCGCTGGGCGGCCCGCTTCCGGACGGCCCGGACGACCCGGCCGCGGTGATCGCTAAGCTTGATGAGCTTGGCTCGCCCGCGACCATAGCGTCGGGCGGTGGCCGGTATTTTGGTTTCGTCACCGGCACCTCGCTACCGGTCACGCTCGCGGCGAGCTGGCTGGCGGGCGCCTGGGACCAGAACGGCGCGTTGGTTGCCTGTTCCCCGATCGCGGCCCGACTGGAGGAGATCGCGCTCCCCTGGCTCATCGATCTCCTGGCCCTGCCAGCCGGCAGCGGCGGCGGCTTTGTAACGGGCGCCACCATGGCCAACTTCACGGGTCTTGCGGCCGCCCGCCATGCCGTGCTGGCGCAGGTCGGCTGGGATGTCGAGGCAGCCGGGTTGTTTGGCGCGCCGCCGGTGACGGTGATCGTCGGCGAGGAGGTCCACGTCAGCTTGCTCAAGGCACTGACGCTGCTTGGATTCGGACGTGAGCGGGTTGTGCGGGTCCCGGTCGATGGCCAAGGACGGATGCGGGCCGATGCGCTGCCGCCTCTCGCCGGGCCTACAGTCGTCTGCATTCAGGCAGGGAACGTGAATACCGGAGCCTTCGACCCGGCCACGGAAATCTGCGCCGCGGCCCACGCGGCAGGAGCCTGGGTCCACGTCGACGGCGCATTCGGTCTGTGGGCTGCCGCCGCACCCGGGCGCGCGCACCTCGCAGCCGGTATAGGCGACGCAGACTCCTGGTCCACCGATGCGCACAAGTGGCTGAATGTGCCATACGACAGCGGCATCGTCGTCGTCCGCGATCCGCAACAATTGCGTGCGGCAATGGCGCCGGCTGCCGCTGCCTACCTGGCGCTCACCGATACGCGCGAACCATCGCACTTCACCCCCGAAATCTCGCGGCGGGCACGCGGTGTGGAGGTGTGGGCGGCTTTGCGCGCGCTCGGCCGCTCCGGCGTGGCGGACCTGGTGGAACGTACCTGCTGTTACGCCAAGCGCTTCGCCGAGGGGCTGCAGACTGCCGGCTTCCAAGTGCTCAACGAGGTGGTGCTGAATCAGCTGCTTGTCTCGTTTGGCGACGCCGAGACGACACGCCGAGTGATCGCCGCGGTCCAGGCAGACGGCACTTGCTGGTGCGGCGGCACGGTCTGGCAGGGCCAGACGGCGATGCGCATTAGCGTCTCGTCCGCGGCTACGACAGAGGCTGACGTCGATCAGAGCCTGGCGGCGATTCTCCGCGTTGCTCGAGGTGTGGCACAGCCGGTAGGCAGATAGTCCCGCTCCAGCCTGCCTGACTCCATCATCAACGCCTTCCTGCCGGTGCCGGCCGCGCAGGACGCTTCGACTGGCCGTACTGTCGTCGTGCTGCTGACGGAGCTCGAGCGTGGCGGCGACGTAGCCGCCATGGAGAATCCCGCTATCCTGATCGGCAATATGCGGGAGCTCTTCCGCCGGTTTCGCTGATACAATGGGCTGCGGCGCCGGTACGAGGCTCGATGGCGCGGTGTACGGTCTGCTCATGCCCGACAAGGATATTTATGGCGCCACGATCGCCAGGGACGCCCGCCACCGCGCGCGGTGGGAGCGGACCGAGTGAGGTACTCAGCCTACGTGCGCTCAACCGCGCCTTGCTCGCGCGGCAGATGCTGCTTCAACGCCACACATTGTCCGCGGCCGAGACGCTTGAGCGGCTGGTTGGCATGCAGGCTCAGGCGCCTAGCCCGCCCTATATTGGCCTATGGACGCGGCTGGAGGGCTTTCGCCACGACGAGTTATCCACGCTGATCAACGACCGGCACGCGGTGCGCATCGCGCTGATGCGCGGAACCGTCCACCTGGTCACAGCGCGCGACTGTCTGGCGCTGCGCCCCCTGCTGCAGCCCGTCCTGGATCGCATCCTGTCTGTCAGCAGTCCCTATGGCCGGGACCTCGTGGGCATGGACACCGCGGCGCTCGCGGCCGCCGGCCGCGCGCTGGTTGAGGAACGACCGCG
>JAQBPC010000265.1 GCA_028287725.1 Chloroflexota bacterium
TATGGCGCCCGCCTCGAGGAGTGCACGAGCGTAACGCACCTGAGGGAAAAGGAGCACGCACGGCGCGCAGACCAGCACCTGGCCCTGGCGTCGGGCCTCCTCCTGAATCTGCAAGGCATCCTGCACGGTGGAGGCTACCGGCTTCTCGGAGTAGACGTGTTTGCCGGCCCGCAACGCGGCGAGCGTGATCTCGGTGTGCGATTGAATAGGAGTGAGATTGGCGACCAAATCGGCGTCGCATTCACGCAGCATCGTGCCGTAGTCGGTGTACCAGGCACGCGCGCCGAAGCGCTGTGCGACGGCGCTCGCCCGCTCCTCAGTGCGGCTGCAAACGGCAGCCAACTCAACGCGGTCACCCAGGCGGTACAACTCAGGCAGATAATCGCGCTGGGCGACATCGCCGCAGCCGATCAGCGCCAGCCTATGCATTGGCAACTTCCGTTATCCCTTCAGTCCAGTCATCGTGATGCCCTGCAGGAAATAGCGCTGCGCGGCAAAGAATAGCACTACCAGCGGCAGGGTGGTCAGCGTGCCGGCTGCCATGAGTAGCTGCCAATCCGTCGTACGCTCACCCTGGAATGCGAACAAGCCGAGTGATAGTGGGTACGTATCGGGGTCGGACAGGTAAATGAGCGGTTGGAAGAACTCCTGCCAGGTCCACACGAAGCTGAACACCGCGACCACGATCAGCGCCGGCCGCACCAGCGGCAGCATAATCTTCCAGAAGATGCGAAACTCGCCCGCGCCATCCACCTTCGCGGCCTCGGACAGCTCCCACGGGAGACCCATGAAGAACTGGCGCAACATGAAAATGAAGAACGCGTTACCGAAAAAGCTGGGAAGGATCAGCGGCGCATACGTGCCCAGCAGATGGAAGTAGCGGAACAGGACGTAGGTCGGGATGAACGTGACGACCGTCGGAATCATCATGGTCGCGATGGTGAAAGCGAAAAGAATGTTGCGGCCGGGGAAGCGCAGGCGGGCAAACCCGTAACCCACGAAGGAACAGGATAACACCGTGCCGATGGTCACCGATCCGGCGTACACGAAGCTGTTAACCATGTAGCGCAGAAACGGGAAGCCGGGATAATTGAGCACGTCCCCGAAGTTGCTCCAGCGCCACACACCCGGGAACCAGATGATGTTGGGCGAGAGTATCTCCTCGATGCTCTTGAAGCCGGTGGTGGTCATCCAGTAGAACGGCCACAGGAACAGAAAGGCCACCAGCGCAAGCAGGAGATGCGGTACCAGCGTGGCAATGATGCGGCGCAACCGCCGTCGCGGCGCGACCACTGTGGCGCCATCGACTTTCGCACCCAGTTGTCGAGCCATTACCTATCTCCCTGGCCGATGCTACGCATTGTGCTGCTCGCCCTCGTAGAACACCCAGGCGCGTGAGACGCGAAAGATCACGAACGTCACGGTCACGATGGCCACAAAGAGCAGCACGGCGAGCGCCGAGGCGTAACCCATACGGAAATATTTAAAGGCGCTGCGATAGATCAACGTCATGTACATTAGCGTGGATCCCACGGGGTCGCCGGTGTCGTGGCCCACGATATAGGCTTGCGTGAACACCTGGAACGAATAGATGACGCCCATCACCAGGTTGAATAGCACCACCGGGCTCAGCAGTGGCAGAATCACCTTCCAGAAGCGCTGCCAGCGCCCCGCCCCGTCGATCATCGCCGCCTCGATCAGGGACTGCGGGATCTCCTGCAAACCAGCAAGGAAGATAATCGTCGCCGTGCCTGAGGTCCACAAGCTGAGCAGAATCAGCGCGGGCTTTGTCCAGGATGGGTCGGAGAACCAGGCCGGCGCCGGCAGGCCCAAGGTGGTGAGAAAGACGTTCACGACGCCATGACTCGGGTCCAGCAGCATCAAGAAGACGATCGTGCTGGCAACGGGCGGCGCCAGTGATGGCAGATAGAAGAGCGAACGGTAGATACCGACGCCGCGAACACGCAGGTTGAGAACCAGCGCGAGCACCAGCGAGAGCACCAGGCCAAGCGGCACGGATATCAGCGCATAGTATGCGCTGTTCTGTACACCGGTAATGAAATCGGTATCGGATGTGAATATGGCCGTGTAGTTCGAGAAGCCCGTCCAGCGCGGAGGCTGCACGATATTGTAGTCGGTGAACGAGAAGTACAAGCTTGCCAGGATAGGATAGACGGTGAAGGCGAGTATGCCGACAATCCAGGGCAGCACAAACAGCAGCCCCGCGATGGCCTCGCGTCGACGCAGTGCGCTCATGTGCCTCCGCCGCGCCGGCATCTGTACGACGGCCATGTCTCCTCCCCCTTGCGGCGGTGGGGCAGTGGCCGGAGCCTCCGTCCCACCGCGAATCCACGGCAAGCCTAATGCGATATGGCCTTCTTCAGCGCCGCCTGGCACGCTTGCTGCGCGTCGGCCAACGCTTGCTTGGGCTTGACCTGCTTGTACATGATGCGCTGCCGCGCCTTGATCAGCTGATCGTTGGCGATACTGGCGACCGGCGAGTTCCAGAGCGGTATTGAGATGTTGAGCTGGTGCTGGAAGAAGGTGCTGGCATCGGTGGCGAAGGCCTTACCGCGCTTCTGCACGACCACGCTCGGCAGCAACAGCGGCACCAGCTTGTTTGCCGGCATGTCAGGCACGGCATTGAACCAGGTGATGACACCCTTGCTGCCGAGATAATCCATGAAGGCGAACGCCTCAGCCACGTGCTGCGATCCCTTCGGGATCACGATCCAGTTCGGCCAGAAGCCCGCG
>JAQBPC010000290.1 GCA_028287725.1 Chloroflexota bacterium
TATCATGCCCAGGTGCTTACCATTGTGCCCCACCACACCTATCCCTCCGAATACGCGGAGGCGCTCGAGGTGGCGCTCGAACACCAGCAGGTGGGCATTAAGACGAAGCTCATGGTGCTTGATTGGCCGGGCGCCGTGGCGCTCTTCGAGCAGCCAAAAGGCGGCTGGGACATGTTCGCGAGTGGCGCCCTCTTCAAGCCCAGTCCACTGGATTGGTACAACATCATCGCGCCGAACGCGCCGCTCGCGCCTGGGTTCGTCAGTCCGCAAATGGGCGCGCTGCTCCAGGAAGGCGCGACCATCAGCGACCAGGCGAAGCGCGAAGCCATCTACCGGCAGGTGCAGCGGCGGGCCTGGATCGATGTGCCAATCCTGCCGATCGGGTTGCTCAATGGCCTTGATGCAGCGGCGTCGAGCCTGCAGGGGTATCGCCCCTACTTCACGCCGCGCTTCTGGAACGTCTATTAGATGTAGCCCTCGATGGTGCGCTCGCGTACCATGACTCGATAGGCGGTGATGCCGGCGCGTGGGAGTTCGTGCCCATGTACCTCTACATAGCGAAGCGACTGGTGGCCCTCGTGCCGATCTGGCTCATTCTGAGCCTGCTCAGCTTTTCCCTGCTGCATCTTGCCGGCGGCAGTCCGGCGGCGGTCATGCTGGGAGTCCAGGCCACACCAGCGGCGGTCGCGCAACTCGATAACCAGATGGGGTTGGACCAGCCGTTGCCGGTGCAGTACCTGCGATGGCTCGGCAATGCGCTGCACGGGGATTTTGGCCAATCGTTCTTTCTCAACTCCGCCGTCGCGCCGGCGCTGGTTACGCACTTCGAGGTGACGCTGACGATCATGCTCCTGGGCTTCGTCGTAGCTCTGGTGCTCGGTGTGGGCGCTGGCATCATCTCCGCCGTGCATCGAGGCGGCATGGTAGACTCCGTTGTCACGCTAGTTTCCTCTTTGGGCTTCGCGGCCCCGGAGTTCCTGCTGGGCTTGCTGCTGATTCTGTTCTTTGCGGTGTCCCATCCGCTCCTGCCGGTGCAGGGCTACGTCGCCTGGCAGACCTCGCCCACGTCATGGTTCGCCCATCTGGTGCTGCCGGCGGTGACCGTTGGCCTTATTCAGGCCGGCCCGCTGGCGCGGATCACTCGTACCTCCCTGCTCCGGGTGCTCTCGGCCGACTATGTGCGGACGGCACGCGCCAAAGGCTGTTCCCCGCTGGTGGTCATCGTCCGTCATGCCCTCTCCTCGGCCCTCCTGCCCCTGCTCACTGGCATCGGGCTAATTCTCACCGCGCTGCTAGGAGGGGCGGTAGTCACGGAAGTGGTCTTCAACCTGCCCGGTCTGGGTGAGCTGATGCTCAACAGCGCCCTGCACCGGGACTTCCCCACGCTGCAAGGCGGGGTGCTGTTTGTGGGTACGCTGATCCTGCTGATGAATCTCGCCATCGATATCCTGTATTCGTTTGTAGATCCACGGGTGCGTCTTGGCTAACGCTACCATCGACCAGCTGGCGCAGAGCGCCGACCACTCACTCGCCGAGACAAGCGATCTGCGGCGCATCCGGCCCGGCTCGCGCTTCTGGTGCGGCCTCGGCGGCATCAGCCTGGCCGTGCTTTGCTGCATTGTCGTCCCGCTCGCACTCCATCTCGACGCAAACGCCGCCAATCCCATGGCGGTGCTGCAGCCCCCCGGCCCAGGCCGTCTCTTCGGCACGGATGATCTCGGCCGTGATGTCCTCGTGCGCGTGCTGATTGGCGTCCGGCTTTCCCTCCTGCTGGGCTTCGGGGTGAGCGTGGTGACGTTTCTCATTGGCATGCCGCTTGGCATGCTGGCGGCCTACTCGCGCTGGGCGGACGTCCTGATCATGCGCGTGGTCGACGCCCTGATGTCGTTGCCGCCGATCCTGCTCGCCCTCTCCTTCATGGCTGTCGTAGGGCCGGGTCTGATCAACGTGTGGATCGTCCTCTGCGTGGCTTGGACCCCGCTGACCATTCGCATGGCGCGCGCGGCCGTGTTGGAGGTGCTCTCCCAGGGGTACATCGAGGCAGCCCGGGCCCTTGGCGCGGGGATGCCCACCATCTTCGCGCGGCATGTGTTGCGCAACGCGTTTGACCCCGTGCTCGTACAGCAGACGGTGGCGTTCACCGGCGCCATCCTGGGCGAGGCCACCTTCAGCTTCGTCGGCGCCGGTCTCCAACCGCCGGATACCAGCCTCGGCATGATCCTTAGTGACGCCCAGCAGAACCTCTACCAGGCGCCATGGATCGCCATATTCCCGGCCGGCGTGTTGGTGCTGCTCGTGCTTTCGATCATTCTGCTCGGCGATGGCCTACACGATCTGCTCGCCGGCGGGCCTACATAGAGTGGAGGGAGGACGACTATGGATGATCTCGCACAACGTCTGGAAGCAACAGCCCGCCGCTTTTCGGGGCGGGTCGGTTATGCGCTGGCCAATCTCGCCACCGGTGAGCAGGTCCTCGCTCGTGCCGATGAGTTCTTCCCCACCGCCAGCGCCGTCAAACTGCCTGCACTGACCGCGTTCCATGCCTTTGTCGACCAGGGGAACGCGTCCTGGAGCCAGAGC
Source organism: Chloroflexota bacterium (assembly GCA_028287725.1). Classification (GTDB taxonomy): domain Bacteria; phylum Chloroflexota; class UBA5177; order JANWHV01; family JANWHV01; genus JANWHV01. The sequence continues at coordinate 2,581 of JAQBPC010000290.1, forward strand.
GTCGAGATAACCCGCGCCGACATCCCCGGCGGCTCGGGCGTTCTCCAGCATCTGACCCTGCCACGGACCATTTCCTTTGAGGACGCTGCCTGGCTGATGATCTGTGTCTCCGACAATCTGGCGACCAACCTGCTGCTTAGAGCCATGACCATCGAGCGCACCAATGACCTCATACGGCGCACAATCGGCGACGGAATTGTTATCAACGGCTTCGCCGGTTTTCGGCCAGGCCTTGCGGTCCCGTCAATGGGCCAGGCCACACCACGTGCCCTCCTCGCCTACCTGCAAAGTTTGGCCGAGGGGCGTCTTCCCGGCTCGGCGGAGACCGTGGCGGTGCTGCGGATGCAGTCCGACCACACCATGATTCCACGCTATCTGCCGGTGAACGCCTACGGCGAGTCACCGGTGCGTCTTGCCAACAAGACCGGCTCTCTGGCCGGCGTGCGCGTGGACATCGGCCTCCTGCAGTCACCGAGCACGACGATCGCCATGGTGTTCATGACCGCGGACGGCGCAGATACCGGGTTCACGTTCACGAACGAGGGTGAGGAGTGTATCGGCCAACTGGCCCGCACAGTCTGGAAGACGTGGGTGGGCGGGCGGCCTACGCCGGTGCCTGCTCGATTGCGCCCAGCGCAAAAAGCGCCGCACGCTGCGCTTCGGTTACGCCGGTCAGGCCGGTAACGTCAAGACGCTCATAGCGGCGATCGCTCCGCAGGGTTTGCAGACAGGCGCCACTCCGCGCCTCCCAGAGCCTCGTCGTCCCATCCTGGCTGCCGCTGGCCAGCAATCGGCCATCAGCGCTCAGC
>JAQBPC010000349.1 GCA_028287725.1 Chloroflexota bacterium
CGAAGTCAGATGGCGAATAAAAATGGGGAGAATCGTGCTCCAAGCTGAGAAGTTGATTCCACCAATGAACAGCGCGATATCGCCACCCATGTAAAAGAAGTTGCGGCGAACATGAGGAGCAAAGGTATCGACCTCATGCTCTGTCATAGAGGCTGGCCGGTCTGCTCATCTCCAGCAGAACGAGAAAGCAAGTCCTCCATCGCCGCGCGAGGATTCTTGCCGCGAAAGAGAACCGCGCATATCTGGTCCGTTATTGGCAGCTCGACAGAATACTGCTTCGCCAATTCCTGAGCAGCCAGGGCCGTGTTGACTCCCTCGGCGACCATCGTCATCGTCGCCAGAATGTCCGGAAGCGCCTTGCCGGAACCAAGTTGCTCGCCGACATGGTGATTCCTACTCAGGGGGCTTACGCAGGTTGCGAAGAGGTCCCCATAGCCGCTCAGCCCAGCGAATGTAAGCGGGTCGGCGCCGCACGCTCGCCCCAATCGCACGATCTCGGCCATGCCCCTCGTCACAATTGCCGCCTTACCATTCATCCCCATGCCCAGGCCATCGCACATGCCGGCCGCGAGCGCGACAACATTCTTCAGCGCCCCCCCCAGCTCGACACCGATCACATCATCCGAGGTGTACAGTCGAAACAATCTGGTGCCAATAGCGGCCGCGGCGTCGACGGCGACCGCGTGATTCGATGATGCCAGCACCGCGGCAGCCGGCATGCCGGCGGCGATTTCTCGCGCCAGGTTAGGGCCGGACAATACGCAAAGCCCAGCGCGGTCACCAAGTTCCGCATTAATGACCTGTGACACGCGTAGTCCCGTGCCAACCGCCAGACCTTTGGTAGCACTCACGATGATTGAGTCTTCGCGCAAGTGCGGCAAAAGCGCACGGCATGTCGAACGGATATGTTCGCTCGGTACCGCAATGATTACAAACGAGGCACTCCGTGCCGCTTCGTAACCCGCCTCAACCACGAGATCCGAGGGGAAGGGAACGCCCGGCAGGGACTCGGTGTTCTCGCGTGAATCCTCTAAACTCCGTGCCCTCGCAGCTTCACGAACACAGAGCACGACCCGGCGCGACGCCTGGGCCTGGACAATGGCCAGCGTGGTGCCCCAGTTTCCTGAGCCAACCACACAAATGTCATAGCTTTTCCGGGCGCTCGAATACGCCATTGGTCACTTTCCTTCTGGGATGCTCGGCAATGATGCCTGAACGGCCTATGCCAGCGGTTGGGCCGGCTGGCCTATTCTGCGCTCAGTGCCGGATCGTAGACGCTGAATATTATCCGCGTGACGCACAATGATGAGTAACGCGCCGAGTACAGCATACACCAGAATCCAGGGGGAAAAGCGTCCGGCAGCCACCAACGGGATGGTCGCCGCGGCGCCGATGACTGTCCCTCCAAGGACGCCAAACGAGACCATGCGGCTTGCGGCAATCATGACGCCGCCGATACAGGTCGCCAGGACGGCAGCGGGCCAACAGAGTACATAGAAGATCGAGAAGCTGACAAGCACGCCGCGGCCGCCACGGAAGCCGGCGTAAATTGGCCAGTTATGGCCCACGGCCGCGGCAAGTCCGGCAAGACACGCGGCAGCGGCAGTACCGACTACCAGATGCGCGATCAACAAGGCGACGAGTCCTTTTGTGACGTCTAGCAAGACGACGAGGGCAGCCGGTCCCTTGCCCAAGGTACGGAGCGCATTCGTGGCGCCGGTCTTCCCGCTGCCGAACTCGCGCAGGTCCACGCCTTTTACCAGCTTTCCTACAATAAGACCGCTGGGTACGGCGCCGAGTAGATAACCGACCAGGATGATTAGAACGAATTGAATAACGTTCAACGCAGATACCGCCAATTCAACAATAAAGCGCGGCTCATTACGCGCCTACGGCTTCGGCAGCGGTCGATTAGCTTTCCTCATGATAGTGGTTCCACCGGTTTGGCGTCTCTTAGGGTTAGTGGCGCCACCGCTTTTCTGGCGTACCGTAGTCCGGCCGGCTGATGCAACGCGCTTGCGGGCAGTTCCAGGCTTGCCGCCGGGTGCCGCGGTCTCAGGCGCCTCCCTCGACGATCGGAAAATCAACCTTAAGGCTGTTCCCGAAAAACCGAATTGCTCGCGAAGCTGATTCTCAAGAAACCTGCGATACGAAAAGTGCACCAATGCGGGATCGTTCACGAAAAACACGAAGGTTGGTGGGTCGATTGCCACCTGCGTCACGTAACGGAGCTTCAACATGCGCCCGCTATGGCTCATGGGCTGATGCTTGCGAAGCGCGTCCTGTATCACGTGGTTCAACTCTCCGGTCGGAACGCGTTGCACCCGCTGGTCCTTGACCTCGAGTGCCAGGTCCAGTATGCGCCTCACACGTTGACGGGTCAACGCCGATGTGAAAAGTATCGGGACGTCGCGCACGAAGTGCAACTCACTCTTAATCCGGCGAGTGAACTGGTCGAGCGTATGGTCGTCTTTTGGCACAACCAGGTCCCACTTATTGACCACAACCAGGAGGCCCTTACCTGCTTCCCAGACGTACCCCGCGATGTGCGCATCCTGTGCCGCGATTGGCTCAGTGGCATCGATCACCAGAACCGCAACGTCGGAACGACTGATTGCTCGCATTGCGCGCATGACGCTGTAGCGCTCCACACCGCCTTCGATGTGGCCACGTTTCCGGATTCCTGCGGTGTCCACAAGAATAACTGGCCGATCGTTGTGCGTCACCGCCGTGTCAGTCGAATCCCTCGTGGTACCCGGGATGTTGGATACGAGCGCCCGATCCTCCTGCAAGATCGCGTTAAGGAGGCTCGATTTTCCAACGTTAGGGCGCCCTACGAGCGTAATCCTTGGCGTCTGGTCCGGCTCCGGCTCTTCTGCCTTCGGCAGCAGCGCGGCGACTGTGTCCAGCATATCGCCGGTGTTCAGGCCGTTGAGGCCTGAGATCGGTATGGGTTCACCCAGGCCGAGCGAATAAAATTCCGCACTGTCGAGCCGGCGCATCTCATTGTCGGCCTTGCTCGCCGCCAGAATGACGGGCTGCTTGGAATGGCGAAGTTGGTCCGCAACATCGTGGTCCATCGCGGTCAAGCCTGAACGCGCATCGACCATCATGATGATGACATCGGCCTCTTCTATGGCCATCTCGGCTTGGCGGCGGATCGCTCGTGCGATGTCGGTCTCGGCAGCGAAATCGATTCCGCCGGTGTCGACCACCATAAATGCCTTGTCATTCCAGACCGCAGTACCGTAATTCCGGTCGCGCGTGGTCCCCGGCTCATCCTCGATGATCGCTTGTGGGCGACCAACAAGGCGATTAAACAAGGTAGATTTCCCTACATTCGGACGGCCGACGAGGGCAACAATTGGTAGATCGCTCATGCTAGTAACCTTTCAAGGTCGCGAACGCCGTCTACCATCTGGACGCGGCGCCCAAGGCGTTCCTGCAAGGCATCCAGAGTAAGATCGTCTAAGGTCACCTCGCCGGCCCGATCAAACATCACTCTGGGCACGACGACGACCTCGCCTAAGTCTTCCTGCTGTAGGCGATCGACGAGATCTTCCCCGGCAATCAGCCCAGACACGGTCACTTCACTCCCGAAGAGGCGATTCTCTATTGGGAAGAGGTCAACTTTGAGATTTTCAACGTCATTTAGCTCCTCAACCAACTTGGCGAGGACAGGATAGATAAGTGTGCCACAGGCCAACGTTAGGTGCCGCGCTTGTGGAAGCGCGGCGGGCATCGACCGTTTCATCGAGCGCCAGGTGTCCAGCATCATACGCACCATGCCAACACCGTTCTCGAGCTGAGCGAGGTCGGTGTAATGCGCGCGGCCCGGCACTTGCTCATCCGCAAGCAAGTAGAACTCGTCCGACAAAAGCACGACAGGCTCGCCGTACTTCTTCACGTATTCACGCTGATACGGCTTGAGCTCTCGGATGACCCTTGCAGCCTCGTCTGCCCTAAACCGGCGCAATGGATTCTTGGCGGAAGCAGTCCGCTCCGTCCGTATCCGGGTCAGGCCAACCGGCACAGCCGACATGCTGCGCACCATCGGGTATCGGGCCATCAGATCCTGGACAGTACTGTGAAGGTCATCCGTGTCGTTGATACCGGGGCACAAGACAAGTTGCGTGTGGACCGCGATACCCAGCGCGTTCAAGCGATCGATTTGTTCCAGAATATCCGGTGCATGCCGATTACCGAGGAGCTTCTTACGAAGGTCCATGTTGGTGCTGTGCACCGACAGGTACAACGGCGACAACCGCTGCTCGGCTATACGCTCCCAATCGTCTTCTGAAAGGTTGGTGAGCGTCACGAAGCTGGAATTCAAGAATGAGAATCGATAATCGTCGTCTTTGATGTGCAGCGTGCTTCGCATTCCCTTGGGCAGCTGCGTAACAAAGCAGAACGGGCAGTGGTTATTACACTCCGAAATGTCCTCGAGCGTTAGCTCAGGCAGGATGAGGCCAAGGTCGTCATCAGGGTGCTTCCATATCTCCACTCGGTTGGAGATATCGCCGCGGCGCAGCTCCAGATCGAGCCGGTCATCGGAGCTGTAAAAGCGATAGTCGATCGGATCGCGAACCGGGTGCCCATTAATAGCCAGGAGCACGTCTCAGGGCTGGATGCGCGCCTGCTCCGCCAGGCTATCCGGCACCACATCAAGTACCGTGCCCGGATGACCTGCCCGCGCGGCATGGGGATTATAAATGGGAACCAGCGACATACTTACACCCGACCTGTGAACATGCTATCCTGTTTGCAGAAGAAAATGCGCCTGCGAGGGCAATTCTCGAGCCCTTACACAAGGCGCCAGTGGATAGTATAGCAGTCGTCGTGCTTCCTGAAGCTGACCGCTGGCTGTGGGTATTTGTTCGAACAGTACAAGGGAGGCTGCGCGAGTGTTGAAGGGGTTCATCGGCCAGACGGTAGGCGTCGTCTCGATAGCGGCGTGGCTTGGCATGGCGGTGTACTTTTTGTCACGCGCCGCCGAGCCCAACGCAGCGGATGCCGGCAACTGGTTCGCAGGCTTCGTGGTGTTCACGGTGCTCTTCGTCGGAATCATGGCTTTC
>JAQBPC010000365.1 GCA_028287725.1 Chloroflexota bacterium
GCTGACTTGGAACATCGGTTCAGCGACCGTGTTTTCGATCACTACGAACGCGGCGAGCAGCAAGCAGCCACCGGCGAGCAGGCTGACGACAGCGGGGTTCGTCCAGCCCATGGCGTGCCCGCCGTAAGGCTGGATGCCGTAGGTGATGGCAATCAAGACCGCGCTCAAGCCCACGGCGAAGGTCATATTCCCCCACCAGTCGATGCGACCGCCTCCTAGGTGACCGGTGTCACGTAGCTTGTGGTACGCCCATACAGTCCCGTAAATCCCGACGGGCACGTTGACCCAGAACACCGCCCGCCAGTCCAGGGCCGCCAGCAAACCGCCCGCCACCAACCCGATAAACTGGCCGGCCAGTGCTGCGACCTGGTTGATGCCCAGCGCAAAACCGCGTTGATCGGCCGGAAACGCATCGGTGAGGATTGCGGCCGAGTTGGCGCTCAGCATGGACCCGCCGACGGCCTGGAGTACCCGCCAGCCAATGAGCCACAGTGCGCCATTCCCACCGTCGTAAGGATCGAAGGAGAGCAACACGGAAGCGACGGTGAATACCGCGAAGCCGGCATTGTAGATCTTGACACGGCCAAACATGTCGCCGATGCGACCAACATTGACGACGAGCACGGACTGCACCAGCCGATAGCCCATGATCATCCAGAGCAGGAAGCTGATATTGCCCGCCGCAAGCGGATCCAGGTGGATGCCGCGAAAAATCGGCGGCAGCGCGATGAGCACGATAGATCCGTCGAGTGCCGACATGAACACGGCAGCCGTCGTGTTCGACAATGCCACCCACTTATAGCCTGCATCGTGCTCGGGTGCCGAGCGCGCGGGAGCAGGATTAGGGACCGTCACAACGGCCACCCCGGGCCCACTTTGCTCACGCTCAGTTTGTGCATCGTGCGGCATGAAGTTGTCTCAATATCCCTCGCGCAGCGTGCCTTTCGCTCAGGCAACTGCTGTTCCAGGCCGCATCGCTCTACTGTGCTGCTGCCCCGCGCGCAATCTGGAGTCCCGCCGCCCAGTCCTCGACGGTCAGCACATCTGCCTGGCGTGGGAATACCTTGGTGGTGAGCACTCGATGCACCTCTTCATCGGTATCAGCGCAGCAGTCCGCGAGGACCGTGCAGCGGAAGTCCAGATCGGCTGCGAGGCGCAGCGTGGACAGCACCACACCGCTGGTGGCGATACCGGTCAGCACCAGTCCGTCTACTTGTTGTCCGCGCAAGACGACGTCGAGATCGCTGCCGCTGAAGGCGCCGACGCGTCGCTTGGTCACCACAATATCGCCGTCGCGTGGCTCGAGCGCCGGATGAATGGCCGTCGCAGGGCTCGACTCTTCCATGGCGGCTCCGGCGCTGCGGACCGCCGCGAACGCTCGATTCCGCTCGCTGATCTCCGGATATCCATTTCAGAACCGCACCACTACGTAGATGACCGGGATGCTCGATGCGCGTGCGGCGGCAATGGCGGCGGCGAGATTATCCAGAAGTACCTGGTTGTCGCCAATGCGCTGCACGATTGCTTGCTGCGCGTCCATTACCAACAGGGCATCGCGGGACGCGGTTGTTGTGCTGTTCATCTGCATCCTCCAATCAATTGGTGATTCCTGGATCAATCGGTTACTGGCGGTTTGTCGCACTCAAAGCCCGGCGGGCAGCCGCTTGAGCGGCAGCAGATGTTGCTACCGGCAGGTGAATCAATGTCGTGAAGAACTTACAACCCCTCGACTAAGCGATCGAGCAGCGGGAGAGCGGCGATGAGTGATTGTTGTTCTTCCGGCGACAGTTGGTCGGCGATGGCGCGTCCAAGTCGCTCTTCACGCAGCCGCCTTACCCCCTGTAGCGTCTGTTCACCTGAAGTTGTCAGGACCATGACCGCATGCCTGCCGTCGATGGGATCGGCACGGCGCTCCACCAGACCTTGGGCCTGCAGGGCGGCGAGCGTTGAGCTCATCGACTGCGGGCGCACGCGATCTGCCGCGGCCAACGCACCAGAGGTCATGGGGCCTTCGTTTGCGAGACGGCTGAGAACAGACGCCTGTGGCAAGGTGATCTCGTCATCCTCGCGCTGGCGCAATCGTCGCTTTAGTCGCCCAAGTACCGCACGTAAGTCGCTGGCAGCGCGGGCAATCTCGGGCGAGATAGTCACGTTGTCCATGTGACCTTTCACAATCTGGCTGAGTATGCACAGACATAGTAAGTCTATACTGATCAGTTTATGCTTACAACTTGCGGGCCGATAGACGAGGGATCTAGGGGAAGAAGGGGGGATCAGGCACTGGGGCTTAAGCATGAGACGCTGGAGAGGCAAGTGCCTGCGGACGGTGGTAGCTTGGTGGATCGACATTGCAGCCTGTAGTCAAAGCGGGCTGAACATGGCTGGGCGAGGTCTGTGAGAACCACCCGCACGCGGGTACGCGGGCCTGAAGAACCGTGGTTTCCATATCTCGTTGGCAACCCATCCAGCCCAGAGACAATCGCGAGGCTGGTCAGCCCTACTGGCTCCGGTCAGTGCAATACCGGGTAAAGTCATTTGCACTCTCGCTGCGCGATGACGTATCCGAGGGTGGAATTGCATTA
>JAQBPC010000403.1 GCA_028287725.1 Chloroflexota bacterium
CACCCTGCCGCGACCGTTTCCGTCCGCAATGAAAGCAGCGGGAAGTGGGTGAGCAGCAGCACTGGCTCGTCCCCCCAGGCCGAGGCCGCCCAGCGGCTGGTGGGCGTCCGCGCCCTCGCCGCGCACATGCCGCCCAAGGTGACGCTCGAGGAATTCGACTTCGACTTCCGGCCCACGCTCTCGGCCCGGCACATCCGGGAGCTCGCAGGCCTCTCGTTCATCGCCACCCGCACCTCGGTGGTCTTCCTGGGCCAGCCGGGGTCGGCAAGACCCATCTCTCCACCGCCCTGGCCTGGCACGCACTCGACGCCGGGTACTCCGTCCGCTACACCACCATGGCCCGCTTGCTCGATGACCTGGACACGGCCAAGCACCGCGGCGACCTGGCCGCCCGCTTGCGCGCCTACACGCGACCGCAGCTCCTGGTCCTGGATGAGATCGGCTATACCCACCTCTCCGCCAAACAGGTGCAGCTCTTCTTCCACCTGGTCAACGCGCGCTACGAGCGCGGGGCCTGCGTGCTGACCAGCAACAAGAGCTTCAGCGACTGGGGCGAGACGGTCGGCGACGACGTGCTCGCCGGCGCCATTCTCGATCGCCTCTTGCACCACGCGGATGTGATCAGCATCGCCGGCCAAAGCTACCGCATAGAGGAGCGGGCCGCTTTCTTCCAGCCAGCCACTGCCCCAGCGGCACCAGCACGCGAGCACGAAGGGAGGCAACCGGGGGTGACCGCGATCGGCCCACCATGCCGGCATCGACACGGCCTGAATGACACAAGCTCTCCCCGCTACGACGTTGTTGATTGAAGACCATTCATCGCAGCGCTATGGAGAGCTTTGCCTTATTCCCGCTGCTCTGGACTATTTTCAGACCGTGGGCAGATCGGCCCTGATCATTGACAATAATGGCCAATAGAGTAGACTCGGTTGATTAACACAGCCTGCAATCGCCCCAGGGGTGTCCTCCGAGGAACGACGATCCCGACACATACCCAGCGACTGCCGCGGCGTGGTATCTCTGGGAGCTTGGCTGGCTGCGCTGCGCGTGTTCTACGTAGGGAGGGAACAGCACATGCGTGGTTGGGGGTCGCTCATACTTGCAGCAGTGGTGGTGCTGACGGCCGGAGCACCGGCCAATGGCCGGTGGGCACACGCCGGTAGTACCGCCTGGTCGGTACAGGTAGGGCCCAACTACCCGGGCCCGAACGTCTTCGAGGCCGGCTTGCCCGCATCGGTGACCGTGGGCGTGATACCGCCGAACGGCGAGACCGACTACCTGATTCGCGTCGAGGTACTGCGCCCGTACCACTCGTTCATCGCCTGCGGCGAGCGAGGAGCTCGTACCTGCACTGTCAAGCTCGCTTCGCCCCCGCGCTCCAAGAAGCAGCAGACGACCCTCAGATTCCAGGTCCTCGTCACTCACGCGTTCGGCGGCAAGCAAATCGCAAGGTCCGATCCTGTCAAGATCACCTTCGCCGAGGCCCCCCCGACACCGGGTATGACGTGGGATGACATACGTGCGGCCCATAAGAGCTCGGTTAGGTGGGCGGTGGCGAAATGGGGACTCATCGCGGCGGCGACGTTCACGGGCTTCGGCTGGGCGGCGGCGGCGACGCGAGCGGCGTCGCTCTGCTGGGGAGGCTTAGCAGTGGTCACTACAACCGTCTCCACAGTAGCAGACTCGCGCAGCAATGCCAGCGATGCCCTGGCTAAGGACCCCATCGATCCCAACTTCACCAAGATCGTCAGGGCCAGCATTCCGGCGCCGCTGCTCCTGCCGCCCGCGACAGGTGTCGATGGTGCAGTGATCGCCGCGTATGACGCCTTTGCGACGAATGTGGCCGAGGTAACGGGCATCACCCATGCCCTGGTTACGTCCTTGAACCGTGCCCACGGGGCGCTGCAGGCCGGGAACCGGGTCTGGACGACACGGCAGTTGGAGGTCGCCGGAGGTTTCGCGGTGCGCGACGCGGCACTGGTGGGGGCGGAAGCCACGCTGTTGGCGCGCTTGCGGCACGCGGCTGAGGCAGCAGGGCTGCGCGTCACGGTGAGTGCGCCCGATGCGCATCGGATTGAGCAGGAACTGTTGGCACATGGCGTGCCCTCGGCCGTGAACCGACTGCTGCAGTCCAACGGCATCGATCCGCGCGGTCTGGACCAACTGATAGGTAGCCTTGCCTCTTCGCCGGCGCCGGCTGGTCCCTTTGCCTTCCCTGACTTCCTGACGGATCCAGGGCTACTTGCCGCGATCGACGGAGAAGCCGCCGCCTTGCGCGCGTTTGCCGCGCGGCACTCGAAGAGCGGCTCGGTGTCGGCAGTAGTGGTGGACATGGCCTCAGTCCGCGTGGCTCAGGCACGCCAGGGTGATGCCGGCGCGCTCGTGGCGCACCTGGACGCTGCGCCTGGCGGGGCGGCGGATGGTGTCCGGCCGTTTGCGGCCGCAGCGCCGCCCTCGTGCGGCGCGCCTCCACCCATCGGTACGCCGACGCCTCCGGCTCCTCAGGTGGGCTCGTTCGCGCTCACCTCGACCAAGGTGACGAACCCGAACGCTCCTGAGTTGAAAATCTACCCTACGAGCGGGACGGCCACCTGGGACCATCCGCGAGACGGCGGCAAGTGGACGGTCGAGTACACATTCAAGGTCCCGCGCACGCTCACCCCCGGCCTGAGCTTCGAGATCACGGTCGGCATCAAGGTCGACAACCAGGAACCGAACAACCCGAACTCCTACCAGATCAGCGCCCGCGCGCCCGATTTTGTGCAAGCTCTTAACATCACTGCGCCCGCCACCATGCAGGCCTCGAAACCGTTCACGGTCCCCTTCTCGGCCTCGTTCAAGTCCCCTAGCATCAAGGACGTCTACGTCATCATCGGCATCGTCAGCGCGGAGGTCACATACACCTACCACCGACCCTGACGAAGCAGCTCCTGTTCGGCCCGCCGAAGCTGCCCGAGATCGGCCGCTCGCTCGGCAAGGGCATCAGGTCGATGCAGGATTCCCTCGAGGGGTGCACGAGCATGAGTAGCCCGTGGCAGAGCCGGCTTGACGCTCGAATAGGTGGCGTAGTACCTGGGTCACATCGCCAATTCAGGCGTACGCCGATATTGTGCTCTACACCGCCGCGGCCGCGACGATGTTCCACACCGAGGCGATGACCAGCCGGATCGCCGAATTGAGCGTGGTGGATGCACTCTACGTCTGCGTGGCCCTTGCCACGCTCGACCGATCGCTTGCAAACATCAACCGCACCGCTGATGCCCTCTCAGTCAAGCGCTTCTGACACGGCACTTGCCAACCTGGGATATGGCCGAGCTTTCTTCAGGCACCCTACCTGTGCGCCCTTCACGTGTACCGCTTCGAGTCGTTGCTCGTATCGACTTTCCAGCTGACAGCCACAGGTGGGGTTGCATTGCAAGCCATGCAGCATTCGCGCAGGCGCTAGCCGATAGCGTCAGTTCCGGGTATTCAATACGAGCCGCTCTATGTGCCGGCAGCAATATCTTCCAGGAGATCGAGCCGTCCCTGCCATCTGACGTCTGGATCGGGGACCGGAATTGAGTTCATAAGGAGCTTGGTGTAGGCGTGTTGCGGACGGTCGATAACTTCTTGGGTCTTGCCGCGCTCAACAACACGGCCGCGATGGAGAATGATGAGATCGTCGCTGACCTGGTATGCGGTGGAGAGATCGTGCGTGATGTATAAGAACGAAATGCCAACAACCTGTTTGAGCCGCGGCATGATCTCGAGGATCATGGACCGGATCGAGGCGTCGACCTTCGATACCGGCTCGTCGGCAACGATGATCCGTGGCTTGAGCAAGAATGCACGAGCGATCATGATCCTCTGGCGTTGTCCCCCGCTCAGCTGGTGGGGATATCGGCCCAAGGTTTCAGCTGGTCGAAGACCCACAAACTCCAGAGCCTGCTCGATCAGCCGGCGAGCCTCCGCCACGCTGTGGGCAAGGCCGAAGCTGCGCACAACGGTGTTGAAGACGTGTTCCACCTTGTAAAACGGGTTGTACGCCTCGTAGGGATCCTGCAAAATGGCTTGAACCTCGCGACGGAAGGCCGTGCGCTCAGACCGAGACATCGATGCCGTTGGCCTTCCCCGATAGACGATCTCCCCTGTCGTTGTGGTGAGAAGGCCCAGCACAAGCTGGGCCGCCGTTGTCTTGCCGCTGCCGCTTTCCCCAGCAATAGCCACTATCGATGGCTCGTCTGGCGGCAGACTGAGCGAAAATTCGTCCAATGCGAGAGTGCCGCGTGTTCGTCGCAGACCGCCTCCGCCAAACATCTTTGTCACGCTGCGCATCTCCAGCAGCGCCGGCTGAGTGCTCATTCTCTGCCTCCTCATTCAGGCCAAAGCAGCAAAATGCCCGGGTCGAAGTTCGCGCAAGGGCGCGGTCTCATCCCATTGCACAACTTCGGCGGGTTGGGCACCCAGTGTGCCGTGCTGACCGGGTGCTCGAATCTGGCCTCGGCCGAAGCTCGGGACTGAACCGATCAGCATTTTGGTATATGGGTGCTGGGGATCCTTGAAGACGTCGCGCACCGATCCAACTTCTAACAGGCGTCCGCGGTGCATCACACTCAGGCGGTCCACCAATTGCGCCTGGAGCCCCATATCGTGGCCGATCAGCAGCACGCTGGAGCCAAGCCGGCCCTGAACCTCTTTCAGCGTCTCGGCCACGACGCGCTGGACCACCACGTCGAGGGCACTGGTCGGTTCGTCGGCAATGATGAGCTGCGGACGCAGGGCGATCGCCATGGCGATGCAGACGCGCTGTTTCATCCCGTCACTGAGTTCGTGCGGGTACATCGTGTAGACTCTTTCTGGGAGTCCCACCGTCCGCAGCAGGTCGATGATACGCTCCCGCAGTGCGCTGCGTGCCTGCCTGCCCTCGTGTGCAGTGATCGCGTCGCCAATCTGTTCGCGAATCCGCAAGACGGGGTTCAGCGAGTTCATTGCCCCCTGCGGGATCAGCGACATCACGCGCCAGCGCAGGCGTCGGAGCTCATCACCCGTCTTGCCTAGCAGATCGATACCGTTGAGGAGGATCTTGCCGGAGTCGATCCGCCCGGGTGCCTTGATCAGACGCAAGACCGCCATCGCCGTCGTCGACTTGCCGCCGCCTGATTCTCCCACCAAGCCGAAGATCTCACCCGGCATCAACCGGAGA
>JAQBPC010000413.1 GCA_028287725.1 Chloroflexota bacterium
CGCCCTGGTCGAGGCACTTGAGGCTCGTCGCGTGACGACGCTGTTTATCAAGGAGACGGCAAACGTAGTGACGGCGGAGCTTGCTCTCTCGGCCGATCTCCTCGCGGTGGTGGCTGAAAACGTGATCTGGATGCAGCAGGTCACTTTGGGCTCGCAACTTCACCGCGTGCTGTCCGTGCCGAAGATGCGCTACTCAGCGCACGACGTCACGCTGCGTGAATTCGTCATTGCTCCACCGACGGGCATCCGCGTAATGCAACCTTTTGAGAGTGGGAACGGCGTGCTGGCCGGCATTGCGGCACAGCATAACACCCCTACGTTTGTATCAACGCAGGCACCTGATGGCGATGGATCGTCCATAGTGCAGCCGTGAACATACAGTCAAAGGCTACAACTACGGTCCTGATCGCCGAGGATGAGCTGCCGATCGCCGACGTGCTCGCAGCGGTGGTCGAAGATGCGGGGTTTCGGGCCGTCGCAGCAAGGAACGGGAGAGAAGCGCTCGAGATTGCGCGAACGCAGCGGCCGGCATTAGTGATTGCCGACGTAATGATGCCCTACCTTACGGGCGTGGAGCTCGTCGAGGCATTGCGGGCCGATGCAGTTGCTCATGGTGAAGCAGTTATCCCCGTCATTTTGATGACGGCGGCAAGCTTCGCCCGCGCTCGAGCAGCCGGGGCAGACGCGGTGCTACGGAAGCCGTTCAACCTGGCCGATATCGATGCACTGCTTCAGCGGTTTTTGGGCAAGGAAATTACCTTAGAAGAGGGCGCCGAAATAGCGGATCATTGAGGCGCTTACGCGCGGTTTCACGCACGCTCGTCACGAGGCTCCGGTCACCGAGGGCTGATGTGCAGGCTGTCGTCTTAGCGGACCGTGTGAACAGTGGCAAAGGCGCCAAGACGGGCGCCTTTGCCACGGCGGGCTACGCGGCGATCATCAACATGATGGGTAGTTAGTTAAGGTAGACGTGGAGCGTCGAAACATGGCTATTTTGGCGCAAATGCTCAAGCGCCGCATGCTCGATCTGTCGCGTCCTTTCACGTCCTAGACCAATTCGAACGCTGACCTCTTTGAGCGTTCGAGGCGAGTTATTGTTAAGGCCGAAGCGCAGCTCGAGCACTGTGCGCTCGCGGTTTGGAAGTAGCTCTAATAATGCATGGAGTCTGGCACGCAGATCGGCCTGCTCAATCTCCTCCATCGGTGATGTTGCGTCTGCGTCGCTCAACGTGTCGGCAAGCACCAAGCCCTGTAAATCGTCGAGAGCACGATCCAAGGACATCGGCCTCTGAACCAACTCAGCTTGCTCCACCATACGAGTCATGGAGCTTTCTTGGGTTGATACCTTCTCCGCAGCCCGCTGTCCTCCGCCATCCACCGCGTATTGGCGGTGCAGGCGCGCGAGGTCAACGCTCACATGTACCGGCACACGTATGGTTTGCGCTTGATTGGCAATGGCACGAGTCATCGCCTGGCGGATCCACCAGGTAGCGTAGGTAGAAAAGCGGTATCCTCTGGTCGCGTCATATTTCTCTGCAGCACGAATAAGCCCGATATTTCCTTCCTGCACCAAGTCAAGCAACGATAGACCCACATGACTGTAATGTCTGGCCACCTTAACGACGAGACGCAGATTGGCCTCAACCATCTTGTGTAACGCCTCTTGGTCTCCAGCTGCAATCCGAAGGCCTAGTGAAATCTCTTCAGCAGGAGTAAGGCGTGCGACCTTGCTGATTTCGCGCAGATAATGCATGATTCCATCGTCAAAATTCGTACTGGAAATGTCGGCGCTGCTCTGCATCAAACTATTCATGCTCGACTCTTTCACCGGTGCGGAAACCCTGTTGTGTGGTACATCGGCCGGACAGGAATTCTACCAGCAGCTCGAGACACCAAGCCGGTAAGCACGTATACCATTGAGTGCCTCAACCGCAATTCGGTGACTCCCTCGCAAAACGGGCGCGAGGCTGAAGATTCACATGCCCAGGCGGGGAATGCTGGCCGACATTCCCCGCCTGGGCTCTACCCCGTTCCGCTGGCCTGCCTACGGGCGCGTCGCCTCGTCCATGTCGTGCCCCAGGCGGTCCTTTGCGTTACCGGCACGATCCTTGGCGTTGCCGAGACGGTCGGCGACATGTTCGACAGGATTGCCCTTGCCTGCCTGACTGCGGATGTTGCCTGCTTTCTCGCGAAGCTTTCCTTCCATCTGGTCATTTTGGCCGGCAGCCTCGGTGCTGCTGTCGCCCATGGCACGGCCGGCAGCTTCTTTGACCTTGCCGGCACCCTGTTCGACTTTGCCTTTAACCTGTTCGCGATCCAAGAGATAGCTCCCATCGCTAGATACTCTCACAGCCTGCGTGGTGCTGCTTGACATCAGTATGCGTTTCCGTCAGAAGTAGCAGCCTCAACCATATAGTGGAATCAATCGGGGAAAGCAGGCTAGTCCGCTGTAACTCATTTGGCCTCCAATGGAATGCCCAGCGAATCGGAGCAGGCCGGCTCCTTGCTGAGTGTCCACATCGACGTTGCTTTTGGCCGTTACCAGTCTTTGGCGAGCTTGAGAAGGCGTAAGACACGATGGCAAGCGTTATCGCTTCGAATGGCCTAGTCCCGTCCGCAGGC
>JAQBPC010000466.1 GCA_028287725.1 Chloroflexota bacterium
GCGGTTGCATAATGGCCGCGGCTACGTCTGCTGCGATATGGTGCCTGGCCGATAGGCCGCAGCGCACTCGCCCGTCGACCAGACTGCATGTCTGAGTGGTTGCGGGCAAGGGAGGGAACGAGATGGACGTCATTATCAAAGGCGGCACGATAGTCACCGCGAGTGACCAGTACGTAGCCGACATTGGTGTCGAGGGCGAACAGATCACTCGAATAGGCCAGAGTCTGCGCGCCAACGGGGCACGCGTGGTCGATGCCACCGGCATGTATGTCATTCCGGGCGCCATCGATGCGCATACCCATCTGGACATGCCGTTCGGTGGGACTGTGACGTCGGACGATTTTGAAACGGGCCAGATCGCCGCTGCCTGTGGCGGCACCACCACGCACGTCGACTACTGCTTGCAGAGCGTGGGCGGAACGCTGCACGAAGCGCTCGCTACCTGGCGCGGCAAGGCGCAGGGAAAGGCGGTCATCGACTACGGCTTCCATCTCGCGGTGACTGATCTCAATGCCAACGTCATGGCGGAGCTACCCGCCATGGTCAACGAGGGCATTACCAGCTTCAAGTGCTTCATGGCGTACAAGGGTGTATTTCAGATTGACGATGCAACCCTATTCCAGCTGCTGGAGCAGGCACGCGAGCTTGGCGCGCTGGTTAATGTCCACGCCGAGAACGGGGACGTGGTCGATCTCCTGACGAAGCGCTTGATCTCGGAAGGAATGACTGCTCCGCGTTACCATGCCGCCAGCCGTCCTCTCGAGGTTGAGGCCGAAGCAACGCATCGCGCCGTGGCCCTGGCCGAGCTTGCCCGCGCTCCACTCAATGTCGTGCATATGACATGTGAGGCATCGGTCAGGCATGTGAACGAGGCACGAGCAAGGGGATTGTTGGACATTCATGGCGAGACTTGTCCGCAGTATCTGCTGCTCAACGTCGATCAATACGATGAGCCTGATTTCCAGGGCGCAAAGTACGTTATGTCTCCGCCCCTGCGTGACCGAAAGGAAAACGCCTTTCTGTGGCGACAGCTTGCCGCAGGCAATCTGGAAACGCTGATGACCGACCACTGCTCGTTCCGCATGAGTGATCAGAAGTCGCTTGGCAAGGACAATTTCGCGAAGATACCCAACGGCATACCGGGCATCGAGACTCGCGTGCCAATCGTGTTCTCAGAAGGCGTCGGGAAGGGGCGAATATCGCTCCAGACAATGGTTGCAGCGATGTCCACGAATCCGGCTCGCATGTATGGGATGTTCCCCAAGAAGGGCTGCATCGCGGTCGGGAGCGATGCGGATATCGTGCTGATTGACCCCAAGCGGCGTGTCGTTCTCTCGGCCTCAACCCTGCACCAGCACACCGACTATTGTCCCTACGAAGGCCTGGAAGTTGAGGGCTATCCCGTGGTCACGATCTCGCGAGGCGAGGTGATCTACGAGAATGACCAGTTCGTGGGCAGTAAAGGCCGCGGGAAATACATCAAGCGCGGGCAGTACCAGGCGCCGTAAAGAATGGCAGTGGCATGAGGCAGCGGGCCCGCTGCCTCATGCTCGGATCGCCGATCAGACGCTCTTCAGATTAACCGCTGCTCGGCGCTTCAGCCATGATGACCGGTGATGCGAAGCCCAGTGTGGCGCACCTTGTGACGTACGTTCATGGCGATGAGCATTGTCGCAGCCGCCTCAACAAGCCGCGATGCTACCAACGGCCCGGCATGGAGGTAGTGTACGCCTTCGATTGCAACCGCAAGGTCGCGGATGACTTCTTGCGCCTGAGCATCGCCGCCGCATGCAACGACATCGCAATCGATAGGGATCGGCCCGTCGGGGCCGGCCTGGGCAAGTAGATCCGCGGACAGGAAATGAAACGCGGACACGACTTGCACACCTGCCGGCGCATATTCCGCGAGCTGCTCCGCGGCAGATCCCGCCGGCAGGCCGAGCATGCGTGAAGCGCGGCCGCCGATGGCGGTGGCGAGTGGCACCGTAACATCGACCAGCAGGCAATTTGGCTGCAGGTGCTCTCTGATGGCCTTTATCGTGGCGATTTGCGCGGCGAGCGGCACGCTAACGACGACGACCGGGGCAGCTGCCGCCGCCGCTGCGTTTTCCTGACCGTCGACCGTAACGGTCTTCCCGAAGCCGGCAGCCGTGTGCTTAATCTTTTGGGCCGCTTCCATCGCACGTTCTGGGCTCCGTGAGCCGATCGTGATGCTTTTCCCTGCCAGTGCCCAGCGAAGCGCCAGTCCGTAACCCTCATGCCCCGCGCCGCCAATGACCGTTACATCGCTCATCACGATTCTCCCTCTAGCGAAACATGTCGAGCTCGGGCTTTCGCAGCAGCTCCCGCGAGCTGCCGGCTTCCGATTCTACCTGGTAACCACGAATTATGGCGGCCGGTATGCGGTCGAGCTTGCCCATCACCAACTCCGCGGCGCCCGCGAGCTCATCCGCGATTGCCAGCGCCGTCACTTTCAAGGTTCGCCCTTGTGCGTCCTTCATGCCAATGTAGTCGCGGAGCGGCCGGATCCCGGCTACGCCGATGGCAACATTCGTCAGGCCCTCGCGCCAAGGCCTGCCAAAGGTGTCGGAGACGATAACTCCGAGCTCGTGTCCCGTCATCTCACGCACCGTCTCGGCGATTTGTTGGGCGGAGCGGTCCGGATCGTCCGGCAGCACGCATACGACGTCTTCGCCCTCGATATTCGACTGGTCGACACCCGCGTTCGCGCATATCAGCCCGTGCTGTGTCTCGGAAATGATGACACCATGATCCATCCGCACGATGCGCTTCGTATGCCGCAGCACGACCTCGACCTGCCTGGGATCCTTCGACCAGGCGGCCGCAAAGGACAGTGCGAACGATGACGGCTCCACTGTGCGTAGATCCACCAGCGCCCCCTCGGCTTTCGCGACGATCTTGTGGGTTACCACCAGTATGTCGCCCGGCTGGGCACCGATTTCGGTGCGCATTAGCGCCTGGACCAGCAGCGCGCCAAGATTCTCGCCGGCATGGATTTCCGGCAGACCTGCTATCGGCAAGATGAATACGGCGCCAGGGCTCATCGGCGTTGGCACGTGGCCTCATATTGCGTGTCGTGTCCGACGAGACTGTTGAACAGCCAGCGGAGCTCCACCTCCTCAGCGTGCGCATTCGCCGGCGCTCGCTCCTCCGCACAGTCCATGTCTACACGACGACGCTGCCGTGCCAACAGCGCCTCCAACGCTTCCAAATCTTCAGGCGTATCGACGTCATGAGCCAGATTGGGGAGATTGAGGACTACGGCCGGCACCTGATGTTCATTTGCCATGCGCAAGTGACGCTGAAAGCTCCCTTCGCCAAAGGCGAAAGGAATCAAATCCGGGGGTTGCACCAGTAGCGCATTCGTGCCGCCCCCATGCCTATCCGGCACAATGACCAGGCCGGGGCCATCAGGCAAGGCCGTCACAAGCGACGTGAGAGAGGCGGCATCAGCCAATGGCAGGTCGCCGGCGATGACGAGCACCGCGGTCGCGCCGCGTTGGATTGCCTCCATGGCGCCGCGCTGAACGGCCGCGTTGAGTCCATCAAGCGAGCTCTCTGCGCCTTCCGGTGGCCCAGCCTGGCGCGGATAGTTGTCGGGACTTTGGCTCTCCAGTATCGGCACCGCGCCGTATTGCCGCGCAACGGCAAGTGGTTGCTCGCCGTTGCTAATGACCAAGCGTCCTGCGATCTTCGGCGTAGATGCCAGGGCACGTAGCACCCTTTGCAGCGCATAGATGCTGAAGTCGTGCCGCGCGGTGGCCGGCACCCGAGGTGCGAGCCTCGACTTGGCCAATGCGGGATCCTTGGCTGGTATGAGCGCCCAGATGCTCATGCATGCATCTCGGCACGCGAGTCCTGGTCTTCCACGCTCATCCCGTTATTGATACGTACTTCACGCACGATGTCGAGCACGCGGCGAGCCAAGGAACGCCGATCTTCCGGGGTCTTCATCAGGATCGGAGCCACAACCGGCGTAGATCCGGCCGCCGCTACCTCGCCGGCAAGATCGCGATCGTCTTCGTCGATGACCAGGACAGGCGCCAGCTCCTTGTACTCAGCCGCGACGCCGACAACACTCACCTGCTTTCCCAGCCCCTCGAGCATACGAGCGGCAGGGCCTTTCACCGCCTGCCCGGCGATGATCGGGCTAACGGCAATGACCGGAACACGAGCATTGAGCAGGCACTCGCGCAGCCCAGGCACCCCGAGAATTGGGCCGACACTCACGATTGGATTCGATGGGCAAATGATCACGGCCTCGCACTGGCTGATCGCACTTCGGACCGCGTCGCTCAACGATGCCTGCTCGAGCCCCTCGAAATGTACCCCCAACACTTGGTCACGACATTGGCGATGCACGAAATACTCTTGAAAGCCAAGCTCGCCATCTGGTGTCTGCACGATCGTTTGTACTTGTTCGTCGCACATCGGCAGTAACGCGGCTTGTATGCCCAGTGCCTGGCCAAGCCTGGCCGTCACCTCGGTCAGGCTGCTGCCTTCTCGCAGGGCGGTTGAGCGAAGGATGTGTGTCACGAGATCTCGGTCGCCGAGGCGAAACCAATCTGGGGCGCCGTACCGGCCAAGCATGTCGAGCCCGCTGAACGTATCCTTGTCCACTCCCCAGCCGGTTTCAGGGTTGGCGACACCCGCGAGGGTGTACATGACGGTATCGAGGTCCGGCGAGATGTGGAGGCCATGCAGCGTGAAATCGTCCGCGGTATTTACCACCACGGTCAACGAGTTCGCCGGCAACTCAGCATACAGGCCATCGGCCAGTTTTGCGCCGCCTACCCCACCCGCGAGAGCGACAATCATACAAAAACTCCTCGTCTGGGGCGAGCCAATATGGGCGACTCTGGCCCGGGCATGTGGCGTGCGTCACATTACTCTCATGAAGAGGATAGCAACAGGCCGTTTTTGGGAGCAATAGGGCGAGCTCAGCCGCACATGTACGTGCGAGCATATGAGGTCTCATGTCGTCGCGGAATAGCGAATCGGGCTATGCCGCTGGGCACCATGGCATGCAAGGGTGCCCTTAGAAGTCACCCAGCTGGGAATGAGATTCGGTTATGGCCAGCCCCATAACCTTCGACAGCGGGAACATTATACTGAGTGGGTAGCTTCCTTTTGGAGGAGGCGGCAGTCGAAAGGACCGCTCCTCGTGGATACCATTGTGTTCGCGTGCATTGCACCCCACGGCGAACTGTTAATCCCGCAGATAAGCGGTCCGCACGGCGACAAAGCCCAGGCCAGCCGTATGGGCATGGAAGAGTTGGGACGGCGCATGGCGGCGGCACGACCCGACACGATCGTAATTGTCGAACCGCATAGCTTACTGCTTGATGGCGCTATTTCACTGCTGGACAGCGCGCGTGTTGAGGGTACTGTGGTCAGCGATGTGATCGGACCGTCGCGCCCCGAGCACCGTTATACTCTCTCGTTCGAGGTGGATCACGCTCTCGTCGCCGCGATCACGGCGGCGTCACGGGCTACGGATGTGCCGGTCATGCGCGTGCGCAACTTCTTTGAACGGACTCCACTTTCGGTCATTTTTGGCACCATGATTCCGTTGTGGTTTATGGGTTCGTCATTCTACCCTGCGCCCAAGGTCGTCGTCGCGAACGTCGGGAACTTCCACGTCAATGAATCGAAGGAGTGGATGACGACACTGCACTATGGCCAGGAGCTGCCACGAGATGCCTATGTCGGCTTCGGGCGCGCGGTCCGTGCAGCTGCCGCCGAGACTGGGCGGCGTGTCGCCTTTATCGCTAGCCTCGATCTAGCCCATCGCCACCGTGCGGACGGCCCGTTCGGCTTCGATCCGGCCGCGGAGGATTGCGACGCCACCGTGCTTGCTGCCGTCCGTGACAACGCGCTTGACCGTCTGCTCGAGTTCGACACGGCTTGGGTGGATCGCGGGTTAACGGAGGCCATTGAGCCTCTCCTGGCCTTACACGGTGTGCTGGAAGGCAGCGACTTACAGGCGGAGGTGCTTTCCTATGAAGTGCCGACCTACTACGGGATGAGTTGCGTCGCATACACGCGGCAGCCCTGACCAACACGGCAACCGTCGCCGCGAGCACCGGCGTTACCCGGGCTGAGGACACGACCAGTAGCCACTACCATAATCTGCCACTGGGCTTCTATTGAGCAGGGAGATTGCAGTATAGTGATCCTTCAAGCTTCCCTAGTAGAGAGGTAACGCTGGTGCTCGAATTTGGCATGACCTTAATGCCCGATCCACCGACGACAGACGTCGTAGCGTTGACGAAGGCTGCTGAGGCTCAGGGCTTTAGCTATGGCTGGCTGTTCGACTCTCACCTGCTCTGGATGGACCCCTATCCATTGCTTACCCTTATGGCAGCGAATACCACGCGCATGCGTTTTGGAACGTGTGTGACGAACCCGGGCACACGTGACCCAAGTGTCACCGCTAGCCTCTATGCCACGCTGAATGAGATCTCAGGTGGGCGCATGGTTATGGGAATAGGCCGGGGCGACAGTGCACGCCGCGTGATGGGCAAGCCACCGACAACCCTGGCCACGCTTGAGGTCGCGATCAACGAGATTCGTGCGCTGACGTCCGGCCAGGAATCAAAGAACGGCGATCACACAATTCAGATGAAGTGGGCCAAGGGAAACCTCCCGATTTACGTCGCGGCGTATGGCCCAAAGGCGCTGCGATTGGCGGGTAAGGTTGGCGACGGAGTTATTCTTCAGTTTGCCGACCCTCAGTTGATCAAATGGTGCCTTGGCTTCGTGCGTGAGGGCTGCGAGGAGGCCGGCCGCGATTGGTCGTCATTCCACGTGATGAGCGCGGCGCCCACTTTCGTTTCCGACGACCTTGAGCTGGCACGTAGTCAGGTCCGGTGGTTCCCGGCCATGGTCTCGAACCATGTGGTCGATCTCGTGTCAAAGTACCCGCTCGACCAGCTTCCGCCGGAACTGACTATGTACGTTCAGAACCGCCCCGGCTATGACTATCAAGAGCATGGCCGAGTCGGCGCGCACCATGCTGAGTTTGTTACCGATGAAGTGGTCGATCGCTTCTGCGTCATAGGTACGAAGGACGACTGCCTGCAGCGCATGCATGAATTGCGTGACGTTGGCGTCAACGAATTTAACATTTACCTGATGACGGACGAGAAAGAACGCACGCTCGAGGTCTATGGGCGGGATATCATCCCGATATTTGCCTGAGCCCTACGCATTTTCGGCAACAGTGTTGGTAAGGGTGCCAAGCGAGGCGATCGAGATGGTGACCTTATCGTTGCCCTGAAGCGTAAGGCTGTCCGGCGGCACGAGGC
>JAQBPC010000477.1 GCA_028287725.1 Chloroflexota bacterium
AAGGCCGTGCACAGCTGGTCCGTAATGGCTTGCAGGAACTGTGCGTCGTCAAGGTTATATGCGTCCGGCGAATAGCTCATGACCGCAATTTGTCCGACGAGCCGTCCCTCCGCGCGCATGGAACAAGTAAGGCAACTTTGCGATGGCCGTCCATTCCCAAATGTCCAGCCCGCCTGTGATTGATTCTTGTCGTAAAAGATCGGGCCGAGTCCGATGCTCCGGTCATACGGCTCGATATACAGGCTGGCTGCCGGGTACTCGATGGCCTCATCGATCACCAGAAGACCTTGAAGCCCTTCCATTTGGCGAACGGCCCGCGCGACATAAAACGAGTCGACCACCAGGTGTTCAGACAACTGGTTATACACAAACATGCTCAAGTCCCGCAGCTCGGGATGGTCGCAAATCCGGAGCGCCAAATGTCCCAGCATCGCCAACCGAGTACTGGGATCTGCCGGCATTTTTCGAACATCCGGCTCAGGCAACACCCGTGCGCCTCCGCGGGTACAGGTCAACAACGCGCAGCCAAGAATACATCGCTACCTGTTCTATCGGCAATTGCTCGCCAATTCGATAGGGCCAACAGGTCCCCACGTTGCTAATTATGGGCATATCGGCACGCGGAATAGCCGAATATGGTTGACATGAATCCGTTATGCGGGAATCAGGTCGCTGATGTGATGGATTCAGAGGCCTCGTACGTAATCTTATTACCATTTACTTGAGTAATTGACCGTATTGAAGAGGCGGGGACTGGATGCGGTATCCGATACAGCGGGATACCGAGCGGGCCTTGTGCGCGCGTGCAGTTTCCTGTGTAATAGAATTCCACTGCTGCAAGGTCTCGCGCTTCGTCTTCGCCAAGCTGCACAAGCGCATCCATGTAGCTATTTGTGTCGATCGCGAAGATTCCTCTCGACGGCACGTTTCGTCCATCCACTCCGATACCGGTAGTGACGACCCGATCCATGCCACGCGCTTCACCAAGGAAAAGAAATGTTGTCGGTGGCTTGCACATGACCTTGCCTGTGGAAAAATCGGGGTGCCGGCTTAACAGGTGGGCAAGCGTGGCCATTGTCTTATGCAGACCGCGAATGGGCCCGGTCCACTGCGCGTTCGGACCAGCTATGAAGATGTAGTCCGCCTCTTCAGTGGCAGGCAGCGCCATTACCCGAGCCAATTGATTCTGTTCGGTCTCACTTAGGAGCCAGACTGTTCGTTCGCGTCCACGCCTCAAGTCCAATGGGTTGAGGTACCGGAATAGGATAGTCTCGATTTCGTCGCGGAGGGCGTCGCTGTCTACCTCCGCAAGGCCTGGAGCTACGACCGAGCTGGACCACAAATAGTGCGTGACCCCTGAGGGCGCTCGAACTCCGAATGGTGCGAGCAACTCCTCGGTGCCGCGCACTCGTTTTCGACCAAGTATGGTGCGGAACCCCGCCGGCGAGAATGGCCTGTCGAGAATCGTGGGGCCGCCTGTCGCGACCAGTTGCGCAACAAACTCACGCACAATGAGGTTGAGTGGCTGCGTACTCATCGACTTCTCCCGGCCGGCGAATGCCGAACGCATCGCTAGCTATATCACACTTCGCCTCACTATTATAGGCACTCCATGGCGGCACTGGTACGAGATGCACGGCGAAACACCACAAAGGCTCCCCTCGTGACCCTCACTTCACTCGGGGAGCCTTTGTGGCATTGGGATGGATCCAGCCCGTGTCGCCAAAGACCCAGGTGGCTTCACGATCTCTCCGGTTTCGGGTCGAGCCGGCCGCTCGAACCATCTCCGGACCTGGACTATCCATCAGGATTCAATTCCTGAGAATGCCGCTCACACTCCGCTAATGGAATTCACTATGCCGGCCAGCATACTTCATTCCACCAGTGGAAGCTAAAGCGCCTATCTCAGTGAGGCTTGTCGTGCTCTGGAGCTGTTCGTCTAAGACTTCCCGCCACCGGCCTGCCCGGAGTAACCACCGGTTCTGCAGCCCGCCGGTCGGTGAATTCCTTGACGCCCTGTCCAGTTCACCGTCTGCTCTCTACATTCAGGTTAAGTCGAAAGCGTTACCTCGGCGTTGCCGAGTTGTAAACTTTTTATTAAGCCAGCATGCCTTAAATAGGGGGCGCGACCGGATCGTGCCCTGGCATTTGGATGCCGTCGGGGATCTGTGCCGGGCATGTCTGCCGTAGCCTCTGCGTCAGCGTCCTGCCCATAATGAGTAACACGCCGGCGAGCGGTACGAGCGACACCCAACCTCGAAGGCCGAACACCATTCCCCAGTTGTTCTGCCATTTTCCGTCCATCACATCGCGCAGGGTTTGGTCGATCAGCGGGTTGAATAGGCCTGGAACATAATGTGGGTCGCCGAGCAGCGGGTTCGTGGCAATTACCATTGCCATAAGTGTGGCGGACAGCACAATAAGGTACCGTGCAAGCACACCGAGCCTGCCACGGTCGGCGACGAAGGCAACCGGGAGCGACAGGAACGGTAGCGCCGGCAGGAAATGGCGAGGCCCAACACTGGCGCCGCCATCCCAAAAGGCATATCCAGCCTGAAACAAGAAGTAGCTAATGGCAATGGCGGCGCATAACGCTGCTTCAAGGCCGAAGCCCGTGCGTCGCATCCACCAAAGCCCAGGAACGGCCAGCAAGAGCCAGGGGGATATGATGAACAGCCCTCGGAAAGGGCTAAAGCTCGTACCCCATAGAGCCTCGAGGGTTGGCAGTCCCACGCCGAGGACCCCGTGCGCCATCCCCTTGGCATAATATTGGTTGGTCAGATGTGCGTAGCCCTGCGAGAGCGGGGAGCCAAACGCTACGAGGCTATAGACCATGGTTGGGGCGAATCCTCCCACCACGCCGATTGCATAACGAATGGCCGGTTGAACTGCATCGCTGAAGCTCGGCGCAGCCGCCAGCAGATAAATGCCGAGCAGCGCGGCGATTATCGCTGTCGGATATTCACAGCCAATCGCAAAACCTGCAAGAAGACCAGCACTAAACGGCAACGATAAAGGACGAGCAGGGCTTGTGCGAAATCGATACAGCGCCATGAAAGCCCAGAACAGTAGCGCCGCGGCGAGTGCATGGCTGAACAGCAACATGCTGAACGGTAGAGCCATGCTGCCAAACACGTAGCCAATCGTCACGAGCATGGCTGGATACTTCCCGACAAGCCGGCGCAAAAACTGCCAAAACGTGGCCGCGAAGATGGCGCAGCACAGTGAAATCGTGAATAGGGTAAGTAGATACCGCAATAAGAAGCGGTCTGCCTTTGGGCCGTCGGGCATGAAAGCATTTGGAAGCACCGCGTGAAGCGGCACGTATACCACCGCAGCGAAAAGGCTTAAACCTGGGGCCTTGTCTGTGTAGTAATGGCAGGTCGCGATATTCGTATTGGTCCCGCAGTAGACCGCCTTGTCGATCAGATTTGGCGCGTAACGGTCGATGCGAACCGTATGATGCTCGACTATCGCGTAGGTCAAGGCTAGATGGCTATCCGCGTTTGCTTGTACGCCGCGTGGGATAAAGTACGCTGCAACAATAATCACGAGCCAGAAGAGCGATCCTCCAACCGCAGGTTGTCGGCCGCGCTTGGCGCTTGTGCTACTCACGCACGTTTGCCTGCCGGTACAGCTCGAAGCACAATTGTAGCCACCTCGGGTCGTGCAAACAGGCGCACAGGTCGTCCTGAGGTTCCAATGCCCGTCGTAACGAACACGGGAATTCTATTGATTTCATAGAGGCCGTGCGAAAAGCGTGTCTTTGCCACATGCTGCGTCGCGTAGCGGGCAACAATCGGCAGTCGTACCTGTGAACCGTGGGCGTGACCCGACAATACTGCCGCCCACCTGTCTGGTCCTAGCCGCCAGGCAAGATCGGGATAGTGCGAGAGTACCAGCGGCTTCGCGTCTTGCGGAACTCCTGCAAGTGCTTTCGGGATGTAGTCGTGTCCAGAGTAGGCGTCATCCAACCCTACGATCCAGAGGTCATCACGATCGCGACGAAGTCGGTACGACTCGTTCCGTAATACACGGATTCCGAGGTCCTGGAGCGTCTGCACTATCGTATGCACTCGTACAGCGCGGTTCCAATAATCGTGGTTGCCCAACACGGCAAGCACGCCGTCCGGTGCGCGAAGTGGTGCGAGTAATTCCGCGCATGCCGCGATGGCGGGGGTCGATTCGACAAAATCTCCGGTCAACACAATCAAGTCGCCGCGCTTCGAGAGCGCCAGCTCAACGGCCCGGCGAATCGTGGAAGGTGACCACGCTCTGCCGCCCATGTGGAAATCCGACAACTGGACGATTCGATAACCGTCAAAGGCATCGGGCAGTCCCGGTACCTCAATCTCCACGCGCCTATCACGGAGGTGGTGCCGTTCAACCAAGTTCCCATATAAGAGCGCCGCGCCCAGTCCTGCCAGCGGGACGAGCGCGAGAAGCGGCCACGACCTGTGCCACGCAACGTTCTTCATATGCATGAGCTCCCTCTAGCGAAAGGCCGTTAGCCAGTGTACACTACCCTCACGATGGATTCACTTCTGACTAACGCTCGTACTGCCACTGCCGATCGCGTTCTCGTCGTTGATGACAACGAAGACCTGGTTGAGATGCTTTCGGCGGTTTTAAGCCTGGAAGGCTACGACCCGATCCCTGCCTATACTGGCCAGGATGCGGTTGCGGCGATGAAAGAGCATCAGCCACAGCTTGTCCTGCTTGACCGGGCACTCCCAGACTCAGACGGCCTGGATGTTTGTGCCCGGATGAAGGCTGTCGATCCGCTGCGCTTCCTTCCGGTCATTATGGTCACCGCTAAGGCACACCGCGACGATAAGCTAGCCGGTCTCGCCATGGGTGTGGACGACTATATTACCAAACCGTTCGATATGGACGAATTGCTGGCCAAAGTGCGCGCCATGTTGCGCATTAAGACCACCGAGGATAAGCTGCGGCAACGCACCGAGGAGCTTGCGCGTCTCCACGAGGCAGAAAAGCAAATGGTGGTGCGGCTCACCGAATTGGACAGTCTCAAAAGTCAATTCATCGCGACGGCCTCCCATGAGCTCCGAACGCCTTTGTCGATCATCAAGGGTTTTACGAACTTGCTGTTGCGCCGAGATGACTTTGGATTTGATCGTCCGACCGAGGAGCAATATCTTGGCTTGATCGACTCGCAGGTGAATGCCCTCACAAGTTTGGTTGATGACATGCTCAGCGCCTCGCGTATCGAGTCTGGCAGAGTGCGACTGCAGCGCGAGCGAGTCGAGCTCCTGCCGATGATTCGACGAGTGCTCCACACGTTTGCCGTTGCGGGCTCGGAACGTGGAATAGACGTCGCGATCGATCGATCGGAGCCTGCGACGGTCTATGCCGATCCCCAGCATGCGGAGCAAGTCTTCGTGAACCTGGTCAGCAACGCAATCAAATACTCGTATGACGGCGGAAACGTCCGCGTTTCGGTCAGCAATGGGGATGAACAAGTGACGATCAGCGTACGTGACCAGGGCGTGGGCATTCCCACGGACCTGATGGACCAACTGTTCACCAAATTCACCCGGCTCGAAAATCCACGCACCGTTGAAGCCGGTGGTACCGGACTTGGCTTGTTCATTGCACGCAACTGGGTTGAGGCGAATGGCGGTCGAATCTGGGCCGAAAGTGTAGCTGGTGAAGGAAGTACCTTCCATTTCACCCTGCCACGCTTCCGGGAGGGCGTCGGGCCGGCCGTTGAGGCCAACAAGACGGCCTTAGCATAACTGACGTTCCGAAGCTACCGAACGCGCTCCACCCCGGTGCGACGCTCATAATGGCATTCTGTATGCTGTCGAATTGGCCGTTTGTTCTTCTCCATAATCATGCTAATCTCCTGGTAGTGCGGGCCGGTAAGGCGTCGCACAAGATGGAAATGAAGTGGCAGTGAGCCCACGATGCCAGGACATAACCTGGTGTGCCGTGGGTGACGAAGGTTCTCGATCGCATCCCGGTCACGCTGGACAGTCCGTTACGCCCTAGTGCTTCCGGTCGTCCGCCTCTGTCATCCGCTCGCGATGAGGCCGATGAGAGAATCAGGCCACACAGAATTCTCCCCACGGTATGACAAGGCTCCGTAGCAGGCGCCGGATCGGAAGCTGAAC
>JAQBPC010000504.1 GCA_028287725.1 Chloroflexota bacterium
CGCGGGTGCAGTGCTATTGGGTATGGCGGCTTCGCCATGTTCCATCCGCCGTATCTCCCGTTTTAAGGTCCTGGCACGGTCCCCTGCACCGCGTTCTGCTCCAGGACATTCAGGATTATAGCGGAGAGATGTGTCGACGAAGATGATGCGGCCCCGCTCTGCGTGGTTGCTCAGAGCGGGGCCGCAGAGATAATCTTGCGCAGCGTCAGACGGGATTCTCGGCACCGCCCAAGGGCACGGTTGAGAGCGCCCCGGCGTGCCGAGCGTACGTTATGCCTCCGTGCGGAGCACTAGCCTTTGCGCTGGGCGTACGCCCATTCATTGAAACTGTATGCGGGCGACCAGCCAAGGGACGCCACGTGCGGTCCGTCGAGGTTGAAGCGAAGCCGGTAGAAGAGCGGCACCGCGGCGACGTCGTCGACGAGGGTGCGCTGGATCTTGCCGTACACGGCGTTGCGTGCGGGCCCGAAAGGCAACGCCTCCGCGCTTGCGACCAGCTTGTCGACCGCGGGATTCAGATAGCGGCTAAAGTTTAGGCCGCCGTCAAACCCATCCTTCGTGTAGGTTGGTACGACGAAGTCATAGGCGTCCGGATAGTCCATGGACCAGTAACCAAAGATGATGGTATAGCCCTTATTGGTGAAAATCAGGTTGCCCGCTACCTGATCGGAAACACCCTTGACCTTCACCGTGAAGCCGGCGGCCCGCAGATCCTGCACCACGCTGGGCGTTTCCACCGGATCGTTCGACGCGCCGAGATCTTCGAGCACTTCAATTGGTTTGCCGTTGTAACCGGCTTGCTTGAGCAGTGCGTGCGCCTTGACCGGGTCATAAGGATAGCTGGTGAAGCTGGGTTCGTGCTGCGCCACCGCTGGGGGGTAGATTTGATTACTGAGCGACGCCTGGCCATGATAGTACTTCACGAGCCGCTTCTTGTTGACGGCGTAGGCGACGGCCTCGCGAACCAGTTTGTTGTTGAACGGCGGGATCAGGTTATTGATGTACAGCACATTCGAGGTTGGCGACGGCTGCGTAGCTTCCACATACTTGGCCGTAGCCGGATCATTTGCGATCCCCTGGGCGGTTACCGGCGGCAGATCCGAGGAGTCGCCGATGGCGTCAATGGCGCCGGCTTGCCAGCGCTGCACCTCGAGCTGTTTCCCCACATTGAACTGGAAGGTGATGCCGTCGAGATACGGCAATCCCTTCACGAAGTAGAGCGGATTCTTGACGAGGACCGCCTTCTGGCCTTTCACCCATTGTTGGAGCATGAACGGACCGGTGCCTACCGGGTGGGTGCCGAAACTTGCGTCGCCGACCTTGGCGATCGCATCACTCGGCACGATGAAGTTGCCGGTGGTAGCAAGGGCATAGGTGAAGGCAGCGGATGGCCGTGACAGGGTGATTTGGACGGTGTATGGATCGAGTACCTTGAGCCCCGAAACATGCTTCGCCTTACCGGCGACATAGACATCGGCGCCCGCGATGGCCGTGTCGTTGCCCTGGAAGGGCGAGACGCCGGGTTTGAGCTTGGGATTGAGCGTGCGCTCGAGGGTATACACGACATCTTGAGCTTTGACCTCGCGAGGCGTATAGCCGACGCCGTTGAACATCACGCCGTGTTTGAGGTGTATGGTGAAGACGGTTTGGCCCTTTGTCACCGTGGGCAAGGCTTGGGCGATGTCCGGAACGAGCTGGCCTTTGACGTTGATGCGATAGAGGCCGCTAAACAGCGCGCCCGTGGTGATCCCATTGTCGGGCGGGTTGATCGACTGTCCCGGGTCGAACGTCGCCGCGTCAATGCTGTATGCGACGGTGAGCGTACCGCCCGCGGCAGCGGCTTGTCGCGCCGGGTTGAAATGATCTGCCGCGCCAATGGCGGGAACGGCGAGGAAGAGCGCCGCTCCCAGGCGGCCGGCTACGGTTCGAATACGCATCGCTTGTTTGCTGCTCCTTTCGCGGGCCGGCCTCTGTGGCCGATCCCCTATTCCGAACGGACGGTTAGGCCACGGTAGCGGGCCCTTACCTGCGTGCTCTAACAGGACGGCGTATCGGACGCAGTCGACGGCTGAATTGACGTCGAACGATGAAAGCTGATTGGCCGCGCTGCCATTCCGACACTCGTGCACGAAATTATACTATGAAGCCCATCGGTTAGGTTTAGTTACTGCTTCCTAGCCGATACAGGCGTCCTGCTATGACGTTAGTCTGCCGGCCTTAATCTTCGGGCGGGCGCGGGCGACGGATGCCGGCCACCGCAGGTCAAGCAGCCGGCCGATCTGGTAGACGCAACCTGGCGGCATACGCCACCTTGACTGCATCGCCAGCGAACCTGTCACCCGTGGTCAGGGTGGCGCAACCGCCAGCTCCGGTGCCTTGCGTTATGACAAGTACACCCGAGATCAGCGCGCCTGCGGGGCCAGGTGCAAATATATTACCGTGGATCGCCTACCCTGCCCGGACATCGCGGGAGAGTGCCTGATGGAGCACGTGGACGTGGGTTAATGACATTCGGGTCTAGTGCCGGGCCTGATCCATGTCATCAGGTAGAGCCAAGGCCCGAAAATAGCTGACGGCCCTGCCCGAGCCGCAGTAAGTATCGAATGTCCGTAGTGGACACCTAGGGTGTGCATTGGGATAGTAAAAACGTGGTTTAGTCGTCAAGCAATCGCAAAAGATGGAGTCGATCCATGAAGGCAGTCGTGTACCACGGAGTGGGAGACATCCGAGTGGAGGAGGTACCCGATCCTCAAATACAGGCATCCACAGACGCGATCATCCGGCTAACAGCGAGCGCGATTTGCGGCACCGACTTGCACTTCGTGCGCGGCACCGTTCCCGGTATGGAACCGGGCACCATTCTCGGCCATGAAGGTGTCGGGGTTGTCGAGCAGCTCGGCAGCGACGTGCGGGATCTGAACGTGGGGGATCGTGTAGTAGTCTGCGCGACCATCTCGTGCGGCTACTGCTCGTATTGTCGGGCGGGGTACTACGCTCAGTGCGATAATGCCAATCCAAACGGCCCTAAGGCAGGTACTGCCAGCTATGGATCGCCCAAGGCGATGGGTAGTTACAATGGGTTGCAAGCAGAGCGCGCTAGGATCCCGTTTGCCAACGTCGGCCTGGTAAAACTGCCCGACGACGTTGACGACGACCAGGCGATCATGCTTTCCGACATTTTCCCGACAGGCTACTTTGGCGCCGATATGGCGGACGTGAAGCCGGGCCATATCGTGGCCGTGTTTGGCTGTGGTCCAGTCGGCCAGTTTGCCATTGCCAGTGCCAAGCTCATGGGCGCGGGTAGAGTTATTGCCGTGGACACCGTTCCCTCGCGACTGCAGATGGCGCGCCAGCAAGGGGCCGAGACCATCGATTTCAACAAGGAGGATCCCGTTGCCACGATAGACAGGCTGACGGGTGGAATAGGCCCGGACTCGGCTATCGACGCCGTCGGCGTTGACGCCTATCATGCCTCGAGCGGACCGGCGGCGCAGCAAGCACAGCAGGAGGCAGCGCTCTTCCAGCAGGAGGTGCAACAGATTGCTCCGCAGGCCAATCCACAAGGCGGAAACTGGGTACCAGGTAACGCCCCATCGCAGCCGAGTGAGTGGGCGGTCGCGGCACTGGCCAAAGCAGGCACGCTTTC
>JAQBPC010000506.1 GCA_028287725.1 Chloroflexota bacterium
TGCCCGTTGCACTCGATGCGCATCCGCAGTTGGTCACCGTATGGCTGGCGGTAAACGATCTACTGGGATACGCCTCGCTCGCCGCATATCGCCAGGACCTCCATTCGCTGCTGAACGGTCTCCAGAAGTCGACACATGCCAGGGTGCTGGTAGGAAATATCCCCGATTTGACGAGGAATCCGCACTTAGCGGCACGTCTGGGTCCCAACTCGGCTCAAGCACTTTTCAGCTGGAATGCGGCAATCCGGGATGAGGCGCGGGCAAGCGGTGCTACGCTTGTCGACCTCTTTGCTAGTTGGCAGGAGTTAGCCCTACACCCGGAATATGTGGGTGCCGACGGCTTGCACCCAAGTGCAGATGGCTACAAGCGGATTGCCGAGATTTTCAGGGCGGCGCTTTGACCGCGCTGTTCGGCTTTCCTCTGGATGACATCTCACGCGCGCTGTGGCTTGCGTCGCTCACACTACTTATAGGGCTATGCTTGCTCGCGCTGGCGCGGCGGGTAATCTTCAAGATTGCCATGCGTCAGCTGCCAAGGCGACGCGCCCAAATGGTCCTCATCACGCTCGGGCTATCCCTTGGATCGTCGATCATCACCAGCGTGTTCCTAACTGGAGATACGGTCCAGACCGCGATTCACCTTCAGGTGGTCGAGGGACTTGGACGTGTCGATGAGATCCTCCATGCCCAGGGTGGTCCGTACGTGTCAGGAGACGTCGACCTGACGAATCTTACCGGCATGGACACGCACGCCCCCCGTGCGACCTCTCAAAACGCGCTTCTCCAAGCGTTAAGCAGCAGCCTGACGGGTATGACAGACCCGCCGCCCGAAGAGTATTTTCCCTACAGCGTCTACAGCTCAATGCAGGCTACCCTCCGTCGATCCCCGACGGTTAGATCGCTTTTACCGGCGATTGTCGAACAGCATGCGTTGTTGACAGACAGCACGTCTCGGCAAATCCGCGGCCAGGTGAAGGTAATCGGCTTGCCGGCGCAGCCACCGTCTGCCTTCGGTCGGGTCATTAATCTTCGAGGTCGCTCGGTAGACATCGGCCAGTTACCGGCAGGCTCAGTCGCTATCAACGCAACCGCCGCCATTGACCTTGGCGCATCCGCCGGCGACCGGTTGCTCCTGTTCCTGCGCCACCAAAAATACTCGCTCCTGCTCAGCGCCGTGGTGCGGAACGGTGGGCTTGCAGGCGCCGCACCGGCCATGCTCTTACCTATGCAGACTATGCAATCAATGCTCGGTCACACCGGCGCGATCGATCGCATCCTCGTCGTCAATCGTGGCGTAGGTGACGCAGCGGCCGCCGCGAGAAGTGATAGCGCGGCGTATGAACTTGCGAGTGCTGCCCCGCCTAACCTGGCAATAGACGAGGCAAAGGCCGTAGGGCTCAGGCGCGCTGAACAGGCTCAAGAAATCTTTTCGCGCATCTTCACCCTGTTCGCCTTGTTCGCTGCAGGCGTCGGTCTGCTCTTGGTGTTTCTGATCTTCACCATGCTGGCAGCGGAACGGCGGCCGGAGCTGGGCATCAGCAGGGTGGTCGGCATGACGCGGCGGGACCTGGTGCTGATGCACGTATTCGAAGGCACTGTCTATGCGCTCGTGTCAGCAGTGCTGGGTCTCGCATTCGGTATTGGCCTGGGGTACGGCATTGTAAGCCTCATGAATCGTGTCTTGGGCCAATATGGTTTCGGGATCGGCTTTGTTGTAAGTCCACGCGTGGCAGCCATTTGTTTGGGTCTGGGCCTGCTAACCACCTGGGGTACCGTGGTGGTCGCCTGCTGGTGGGCGACCCGGCTCACAATATCCAGTGCGATTCGCGACTTGCCCGAGCCAAGCAGTTTGCCCGCGAGTTTCCTCTCCCTTCTCAAGCGGCCCTGGGCATACTGGGCTCGCCGTCTCGGTGCACGGCACTCTGCAAGAACATTTCGGGGCGAGTATACTCGCCGCGCCAAACCGGCCATAACGGCTCTAAAGGCGACATGCCGCCTGGTGCTCGATGTGCCGGCAAGTTTTGCGTTGGCTTTGATCGCGCTTTGTACGCGCGGTCCTGGGCTTGTCCTGGCGGGAGTATGGCTAGCTGAGCAGGGATATGCGGCCGCTGAAACAGTCCTGTTTGCGGCCGGAGTCTCAGTGGCAATTATAGGTGGAATGCTGACCTTGCGCGTACTTCTGAGGGGCGTACACCTCGCGCCACGCATTGCGGACCGTGTCTCATTCACCCTTGGCGGCGTATTGTTGATCGCCTATTGGTCATTGCCGGTGGATGTTACTGAGAGCATTGGGCTGCCCCCGCTTAATACGGGCATCGAGATCTTTTTCCTCGCCGGAGTTTCCATGGTATTTGGCGCGGTCTTGATCGCCATGTACAACCTGGATTCGGTCGTTCGGCCACTTGCTCGAATCCCGGGCCTGCCCGGTCGCATCACAGCCGCCACGCGCACTGCTGCAGCATACACGTTGCATCGGCCGGCGCGAACAGCGCTCATCCTCGCCATGTTTGGACTGGTAAGCTTCACCGTTACGGTCATGGCCGTGGTGACCAATGCGCTTGAACGCGCGTACGGCGATGTAGCGGCGCAAACTGGCGGTTTTGACATTCGTGGCGACTTGCTCTACAACAGCCCAATCCCCAACATAAAGCTTGCGCTCAAGGATGCCGGCATCAACACCAAGTCGTTTAGCTTCGCCGGTAGCCAGGCATTCGAGCCTGTCGGGGTTGTGCAGCTCAATACCAGCAGTCCAGGATGGCGCCTGGCCTATGCCAACATACTCGACGGCGATTTTCTGAAGGGGTCGACGTTTCACCTGAAAACTCGAGCCCAAGGATACAGCAGTGATGCCGCCGTCTGGGCTGCGATGCAACACACGCCTGGGGTCGCTGTCATCGGTACGGACCTTCTGACCGATGAGACTGGCCTGGCAATGGCGGCAGTTGGTAATGGCGCGCCTCCGCCATACGTATTCAACTCGGGCGGCGCGACTGGGTTCTCGCCTGTAAATATCTGGCTTGCCGATCCTCGCGGCGGGAGCTCCGTAAAGCTGACGATCATCGGCGTCGTCGATGGTTCCGATGGCAGGCATGGCGGGGTCATAGTGCCGGCCGACACCCTGGCGCGCGGCGGCATTCCGCCCGCTCTTGCTCCGTCGTATTTTCGCGTTCGGCCCGGTCAAGATGCGACCGTTCAGGCTCGGCGTCTTGGCAGCGCGTTCCTTGAGCATGGGTTACAAACGACGGTCCTGGCTAATGCTGTATGGGCGCAACGAGGCCCGAATATTCTGCTCGCAAGGCTGTTACAGGGATTTGTAGCACTCGTCCTGGTGCTGGGCATCGCCGGTCTCTCAGCCGCGGCGATCCGCAGCGTGGTGGAGCGGCGCCAGCAGATAGGCATGATGCGGGCCTTGGGTATGTCGCGGCAAGTCATTCGCGCCGCGTTCCTGCTCGAGTCGTCGCTGGTCTCGCTGGCCGGCCTGGTGATCGGGGTTGGTCTAGGCTTATTGTTGGCCAGGAACTTATTCCTCGCCAACTTCTTCGAACAGTATCAGACTGGCCTGACCATGGACGTGCCGTGGGTCGAGCTTGGCTTGCTCGTCATCATTACCTATGGCGCATCCATGGTTGCAACCCTATTGCCGGCTCGGCTTGCCGGTCGGGTTTCCCCGGCTGAGGCGTTGCTGGACCGCTAACTGCCGGTAGTGCAGGCGTTATCACGACAATATCAGCTCACGACTCTGCTCCCGCGGTGGGCTGGCGTACGCGGAGTACACTGAGTGTATGTCGTCTGTACCTCTGTCAAATCCGCTTGAGCGGATCGTATTCGTCCTCCATCAGCCGCAAGATGTGAACAATGTTGGGGCAGTGGTGCGGCTGCTCGGTAACTTTGGACTGACCCGCCTGCGCCTGGTAGAACCCGCGGCATTCGACGCCGACCGCATTCTTCGAGTCGCGCGCAGGGGCGAGGCGGTATTGGCAGGGATCGAGCGTTTTCCGTCGCTGGACGCCGCGTTATCCGATTGCGCTTTCATCGTGGGGACGACGAGACGGGCACGCGCCCTCGATCGTCCTGTACTGTCGCCTCGGCAGGCGGCGCCTATTCTTTTGACGGTAACAGACGCCGACAACTCCGCCGAGGGTACGTCGACAGCAAGTGGTCTCGCCGCCGTGTTGTTTGGTCCCGAAGACTTTGGTCTGTCAAACGCGGCCCTCGATCACTGTCATGCAATCCTCTCCATACCAACGGTTCCGCACGATGCCTCCCTAAATCTTGCTCAAGCTGCTTTGCTGGTCGCCTATGAGCTTCACCTTGCCGTGTCGGTTCCGCCCGAGCAGCATACCGCACCGGGAATGGCAGCATTGTCGCTTAATACTGGCGACAAATTGTTGGCCACTGGGGCTGAGCTTGATGCACTATTTGATGCAGCGCGGCGAATGTTGCAAATCCTTCACGATCCACCAATTGAAGGGCGTACAAACGCAGCGCTGGCCCGGTTACGGGCAATGGTGCTTCGTTCGATTCCCCGTGATGATGAAGTCGCGTTACTTACCTCAATCTTTGAGCATGTGGCTCATGCCTTGCCGCGACCACGTGGCGAGTAGGCTGGTTCTTATGGCATTACCCAAAGGTAGGGCCCTATATTTCTCATTGTTATGGCAAGATTGCACGTGTATGGTTAGAGGGGTGTCTGTGAGCAGAAGCGAAAGGTAAAAATATGCGCTGGATTGCACGCCCTATGACACGGTTGGTCGGTGCGACCGTATTTGCTGCCATGGTTACGGGCATGACGTTGCCGAATGCAATCGCCTCCTCAGCCCGACATAGTGCACAGGCCACCTGCACAGCGACCGGAACCTACGCGGTAGGACAGTCAACTCATAAGCATGAGGACTCAAACTCGGCTGGAATGATGTCGATGATGCCTGGTGGGGGTGGTACCTCCATTACCGGCACGATTGTCCTTGCATCATATACCACGTGTGGGACC
>JAQBPC010000568.1 GCA_028287725.1 Chloroflexota bacterium
AACTCCAGGTAGCCCATGTCGATCACTTGCGGCTGATCCAGGATCGCCCACTGGAGGGGACCCTGAACCATGCACAGCCCCAGGATCGTAGGCTTGAGGAGAGCGGCGATCCGGTGCGCGTTAGCCATGGCCGTCACCTCAGGCACTGCCCGTCTGGTCCGGCCGAACGGGCGGCGTTGCGCTTGACCCCTCACCATGCCAGGGTAGAGCGGCGGACGGCGTGTTCTTGAAACGGGACAGCTCCAGGTCGATGGTGACCTGTGTTGCTGGAGGCAGATGGACGTGGAGGTGCTTGTTGTCAACAGCGATCGAGCATTTCTCCGCGTGGAGATCGGGCGGACCATAGCTGCCGATCGGACCGGGATAGTCGCTGCGGCGGACATCGTAGTGCGCGCGTACGAAGTGGTGCTCCCCGAACGCGCCCGCCTGCACGATCACATCCCGCGCATTGACCGGACTGAGATTGACAAGATGCACCGTCGTTCGCGCCGCGTCAAGTCCCTCGACGAGCGCCGCCACATCCGCCGGCAAACCGGGCCGTCGCCGCAGAGCGTCGAAGTAACGCACCCGCACCATCAGCAGGCCGCCGTTGTAGACGATCTGGGGCGCGCCCATCGTCAGCTGTACTAGCGCCTCGGTGAGCACGGGGTTGAGTTCCTGCCAGTGGTGGATATTGACCCGCGTTAGGTCCGCGTCGTCGCGTCGGATCTGAGCCAACCGTCGAACGACCTGCCCGTAGCTCTCCCGCAGGATCGCGGCAGGGTACATAGGGTTGTCGCCTGCCAAGTACCGTGTCCACGGTTGCTCGTGGCCCGCATCCTCTTTGTTTCGAAAGGGGAGCACGT
Organism: Chloroflexota bacterium; assembly: GCA_028287725.1. Lineage (GTDB taxonomy): Bacteria > Chloroflexota > UBA5177 > JANWHV01 > JANWHV01 > JANWHV01. Next base: position 846 of record JAQBPC010000568.1, read on the forward strand.
CTCGCCAGTCGTAGTGCGTGTGCTGGCGCAAGGTCTCGATCAGGCCCCAGTCCGCGCTGTCCCCAGAAATCTGCCACAAGCCAACCGGATAGATTGGCGAGAGGGGCTGGAAATCGAACCAGCCGTGGTCTCCGTACCGGTACGGTACCGCGAAGATAGGGGCTCCTTCTTCCGGCACTTGCCCAATCCAATGGTGGGCCAGACTCATCCCGCCCGAAGGCATGGGTTGCGTCTCGGCATGCGCCAGCACACCTTCGATTTGCTGGCGCGCGAGGGCCAGGTACCCGCTATCGCCGGTGAGCAGATAGGTGTTGGCGGCGGCGATGATCGCGGCAGGGGCGATGTTATAGAAGCCATGTGGCCAGGTCCAGCCATAGAGGCCGCCGTACCACTTACCATCCATATACTCGCCGACCTGCCCTGAGAGCCCCACGTTATCCGGCAGCAATCCTCCGTTCCGCGCGGCTCGATCTCGCCAGGCGTCGACGTAGTCCACCACCCAGCGCCGATACTTCTCGTCGCCGGTGAGCAGGAAGGCGTTGGTCACCAGGCTCGTGACGCAGAGATTGACCGCCGCGTCCCCACGACCCATCCGATCCTGCATTACAGCGCCCATGCGGCGAGCCTTCTCCGGATCCTTTAAGTCGTCGTAGTCCACGAGGCCGGGCACGTCCGCATACGGCAGCCCATAGATCCGCATCTCGGCGTCCCACGGGTAGACCGGCTCACCGTCGAAATAACCTAACCTGGGACCCTCGCTGCCATTATGCGGGGCGCGGATGATCTGATGCTCGAAATCGTAGTTGAGGGCGGCCGGATCCTCATTTAGGTAGAAACCGGCGAAGCGGCGAGCTCGCTCCACCAGCAGCGGATTGGTCGGATCGGCCAAGCACAGGAAGTAGAAGTAGATGTAGCTCTCGCCCTGATGGAACTGGTCGTAGCCGCGTTCGTACTCTTTGCTGACGAGACCAAGGCGCGTGAGCTGCCTGGTGACGGCATCCCACTCTTGCTCGGCCAGCGGGAGGAGATGATCGCCTCCGCCGAGAAGGTAGAGCAGCGGCCAGTTGTAGAAGCTCTCGTAGAAGTCGTCGGCCCCGTCACGCGTCTGCCAGTTATCCGCTTCGGATTCACGCCAGATAAGCGTGCCGTCCTCAAGCGTGTATTTCTCAAGGAACGGATAGACAGCCTGATCCATGGCGGCAATGAGTGCGCGCTCCAGCACCGCCCATTCCGGCGGCGCGATACAGGGAACGGTTGCCTCGATCGTGATCACCGTGTAGCTCCAGTTCGCTGCTCTACCCGGGCCCATACCTCCGGTGCTATCCATTGTTGGACTGCGTCGACGTTCCGGAGGATCTCCGCGGCGGTCTTGGCGCCGACAATAGTCGTCCCGATGCGCGGCTGGCGCAGACTGAACTGCAACGCGAGGGCCAGCAAGTCGATACGTTCGTCCTGCGCCCAGCGCCACAGTCGTCGAGCCGTCTCGACCTCGTGCAACAGGTCTCCGCCCGCCCAGGTGAGCACCTCGCGGGCATACGTTTCGGGATCGACGCCGCTGAGCAAGCCCATGGCGAGCGGGGAGCCGTTGATAACTCCCGTGCCGTGCTTCGCGGCCAACGGCAGGACCGTATCCGCCGCGGTAGTTCTGATGAGCGTGTAGTCGAGATACGTCATCACTACATCGATGCGTCCAGAACGGATCGCTTCTTCGTGCAGTGCGTGGCTGCGCACGCCGAGACCAATGGCCCGGATAACACCCTGGCGCCTAAGTTCTTCGAGCGCCTCAAACGCTCCCGCCTTTCCGAGCGCACACACCAAATCTTGTGGATCGTGCACAAGCAGCAGGTCGATGTACTCGGTCCCCAGCATACGCAGGCTGTTCTCGACACTGCGGTACGTCGCGCTAGCCGAATAGTCGCCCCTCCAGCGGGGATGCGTGCCCGTCTTGGTCGAGATCACCACCTGCCCCCGGGGGATGTCCCGGAGAGCCAGGCCGAGACGACGCTCGCTCTCACCGTAAAGTGGGGAGGTGTCGATATAGGTGATGCCACCGGCAACGGCAGCATGAATCGTCTCGACCGCCTCCTCATCGGTCACGGCGCCATAGGTATTGCCGCCGAAACCTGCGCCGCCTAGTCCCAGGGCGCTTACCAGCAGGCCGCTACGGCCAAGAAGACGCCGCGGGATTTGCTGTCTTGATTGAGCCATTATTCCTCTCTATACGCCCATCCGGTGCGCCACGGTTGCGGACGACCCTGGCCTGAAATTTGAGTGCTTCCGTGCTACGTGCGCGAAACACAACATGCGGATCGGCAGCTGCCTCTGCCCTGGTCTAACACGCACACCCATAGCGAGGGGACATGGGGCCGGCGCAGCGCGATCAAGCTGCTGCACCGACCGCCTCGCCGAGCAGAGCGCTATTTGTTCTTCGCCTTGTTCTTCGCCGCCCAGGCCTTGATCTGAGCTTGCACGTTCGCGAGGATCTGATCCTCTCCCGCCGCCTTTAAGGCATGGACCAACTTGGGATACCCGGTGGCCGGATCGACCAGCCCCTTGACCAGTGGTTCTCCATACTGCTGAATCGCCGCGGTCACCTGCGCGAGCTGCGTCTTGACCTTGCTGGTATCTACTGAGAAACCAAGCGCGATCGACGGGATGGCACTCAGGTTTGCCTTTTTCTGAATCGCCCAGCTGCCGATCTGGTTCTTGTCCGTGTACGGCGCAAGGAATTGATTGCCAAACATCCAATCTGTGTTGGGCCAGTAGCCGTCGGTCGTCGTCGTTTGTCCGGACGGTGGCGCGATGACGTCATTGGCTTTGTCGGTATAGACGTAGTCCTTACCCTGAATTCCATGGGTCATCAACCCGTACACCTGCGGGTTGGTGTTGAGCAGCTCGAGGAACTTCATGGCCGCTGCCGGATGGGCGGATGTGCGGCAGATTCCACTCATGGTGGCGTTGACCGCAGCAGTCGTCAACAACGCCTTGGTGAACGACTGTGCTGCCATGACATAGCCGTATTGGGCCGTGTTCTTGGCCGCTTCGGCCGCGGATGGCCGGGCTTGGTCCAGAGCTGCCGCGAACTTGCCAGCGCGGAAGTTTGCAAGCGCCTGCTGATTGGGTGTCAAATCCTTGGTCGTGTAGCCGGCCTGGTGCCAATGCCAGGCGACCTGGATTGCATGCTGGAACGCGGGCGTCTCGCTGGGGTCAACCACCTTCAGGGTCTTGTCGGACGCTCCCACGGCGGCGACGTAGACATTCTGGGAGCCTCCGACGAGCGGATCCAGGCCGTAGGTCTCGGGTTGATAAACTACACCAGCCGCCGCATCGTCGGTTGACAGCGGGATGATACCTGGGGAAACGGACTTGAGCTTGGCAAGGATCGGCGTGATGTCGTCCAGTTTGTGGACGCTCGAGAGGTTGATGTGATACTTGGTAGCAAGGTCCTGGCGAACCAGGATACCCCAGGTCTTGGGGAATAGCTGCTGATTGATCACGCCATAGATCTGCCCAGCAACCTTGGCCGCATTCCAGGCGGCGGCAGGCATGCTTGCGTAGGTCTTGGGGGCATACTTTTGCAGCAGCGTGCCGAGCGGCAGTAGGTCGCCGTTAGTCACCAGGTTGTAGAAGTTGTTGCTCCACGGCGCGGTAAACACGATGTCGCACGGCTGACCGGCCGCGAACGTCAGCTTCATCTTCTGGTCGAACGAACTGAATGGGATGGGATTGAGCGTAACCCGCGTGTTAATCGCCTTGATCGTGATAGCGTTGATTGCATCCTGAACCGCCGCCTGGTCGCGTGGCGCGGATGGGTTGAAATAGGTGTACGTATACGTTATCTGGTCGGGTGACGCCGCCCGAGCGCCGTGGACGGACTGCGGAGCTATCCCGATCGCCGTCGCCGCGATTGCGGTAACAGTGATCAGCGCCTGGGAAACGTTTCTCTTCCAGAACACCGTGATTTCTCCTTATATAGTGACAACAGGGGGTCGGGTCGCCATCGTGCGGATCGCGCCTTGAGCGGGCTGACCGTGCTGTGCGGTCTTACCCTCCTTTCTTCGGAAAGTCATGCTTGCCATGTCCGGGTGCTTGCGACGGATTTCTATTTCAAGCTCCCGAGTGTGAGCCCTCGCACGAAGAACCGCTGCACGAAGACGAAGACGAACGCTACCGGGCCGATTGCCAGGACCGCCATCGCCATGCGCCCCGTATTGGTGGGGGGCGTGATTCCCATCGTCAGGTTGTTGCTGACGGCCCCGATGTTGGCGTTGATGTTGTACAGCAGGTACTGGAGTGGATACTTGTCCTGGTCGCTGATGAACAGCAGGGCCTGATACCAATCGTTCCAGTAGGTCAGGATGCTGAACAAGCCGACCGTGGCCAGCGCGGGCGTGGACAGCGGGAGCACGATCCGCAGGAAGATGCGCCACTCGCCGGCGCCGTCGAGCTTCGCCGCCTCGATGAGCTCGAAGGGAATTCCCGCGAAAAATGTGCGCAGGATCAGCACATAGAACGGCACCACCAGATAGGGTAGAATAAGCGCCCAGAGCGTATTCCCCAGATGCAGGTACTGGGTCATCATGATGTAGAAGGGCACCAGGCCGCCATTGAACAGCATGGTGAAGAACACGTAGAACGAGAGGGGCCTCCGCAAGGCGAAATCGCGGCGCGACAGCGGGTAGGCAATCAACGACATCACCAGCAGGCTGAGGCTGGCCCCGCCGAACGTCACGATCAGGGACACCCTGTACGCTTGCGGTATTTGCGCGCCCGATTCGAAGAGGAACCGATAGGCGTCCAGCGAGAGATTGCGCGGTAGCAGCGAGTACCCGTAGTGGCCAATCGCGCTCTCCGACGCGAACGACGAAGACACCACCAACAGCACCGGAAGCAGCACCATCAGGCTGACCAGGCTCAGCACCAGGTGGATCATGAGCCTCGCGCGCCGGTCGGCCGCTCCGTTGCGGGCACGCCTCCCCGGGCTCCTCAGGTCACGATGGGCGACGCTCATCGTCGTCTGCTCCTCTCACCAATCATCGTCGCATGGCCTAGAACAGCGCTCGATCCGGGTCGATGCGCCGCACGAACCAGTTCGCCAGTATTACAAGTGCAAAGCCGACGATTGCCTGATACAAACCGGCCGCCGCGGCCATCCCCACGTCGCCGATCTGGATCAGGGAGCGGAAGACATACGTATCGACGACGTCGGTCGCGGGATAGAGAATAGGGCTGTTATTCGGGACTTGATAGAAGAGCCCGAAGTCGGCGTAGAAGATGCGCCCGATTTGGAGCAGCACGTTGACGGTTATCAGCGGCGCGATGAGAGGAATGGTGATGGTACGAATCTGCGCCCACTTACTTGCGCCGTCGACACGTGCCGCTTCGTAGTATTCCGGGTTGATGGCCACCATCCCTGCCAGGTAGATGAGGCTGTTGAAGCCGACGACCTTCCACAGATTGACGACCACCAGGATGGCGGGCCAGAAGTTGACCGAGGCATACCAGTCCTGTGCCGGCAACCCGACGCTGGTTAACAGATTGTTGAGCAGACCGGAGTCGGCGCTCAGGAACGCGAAGGCGAACGTGGCGACGATCACCCAAGACATGAAAAACGGGAAGAAGATCGCGGACTGATAGAACTTAGTGCCCCACTTGCTCGTGTCGCGGATCTCGTTCAGCAGCACGGCCACGCCAAGCGCGCCAACGAGGGTAGTGACGATGAAGAGCGAGTTCATCAGCAGGGTGTTCCTGGTGATGGTCCAGGCATCCTGGCTGAACAGATAGTGGAAGTTCTGCAGCCCGACCCAAGCGCTGCCCCAGATACCCTGATAGGCCTTGTAGTCCTTAAACGCGATGACGATGCCGACCATCGGGAGATAGTTGAGCATAAGCAGCACCAGGAGTGCGGGCAGGGCCATGAGCAGCAACGTCCCGTTCTTCGCGGCGCGTCGCTTAAGACCCCGCGCGAGGCGGCGCGGCAGCGCAGCAGGACGTCTGCTCCCGGCCGTGGGGAGGGCCGCCGCTGGCTTTATGCTACGCTGCATACCGTTTCTCCTTGGTGTCGCTCGTATGTCAGCTGTGTGGGGTTCGGACCGTTGGAACTGTGGAAACGGCGACCCTCATCGTGAGGCGGCACCATCATTCATGAATAGCTCATGAGCCATACTAGCCACGTCGTGGCGTCCTGTCAATAGATTGGTGGCACGAGCGCGTCGTTGTGCGACGCGTACCGGTGATGCTAGCCTGAATCGAGGTCACCTGGCGCCCGGCCGTGCCTTAAGCACGTTTCTCGCGGCACCCCGGCAGTCGGCGATGCTTGACAGCAGCTCGCTGTCGACGTAATGTATTCATGAACAGTTCATCAACGTCGTCGTGAGCGGGTGCAAGCCCATACAGGCGCGGTCGCTCGAGAATGTCGGAGATTCGGAAGGTAAGCCTTATGGCGGTGGGTTCGGTGACGGCCAGGGATGTGGCGCGGGAAGCGGGCGTCTCGGTCGGCACCGTGTCGCGTGTGTTCAACAACCATTCGAATGTGGCGCCGGAGATTCGGCTTCGCGTTCTGCAGGCTGCCGAGCAGCTTGCGTACGTGAATCCGGGCCCTGCCTCGGCAAACGGGCATGGATTGTCAGAAGTCGGATTCCTGTTTAGCCCGATCAACGAGGGCACGGTCGCGGCGTCGAATCCATTCTGGGGAGGCATCCTGGCGGGGGTCGAAACGGAGGCGCTCAAGTCGCGGATACGGCTCACCTACCGCTCTATCGGCTCGCTTCGCCAGAGACCCGCCGAGCTCGTGAGTGTCGTCCAGGGGATGCGCCTGGGTGGGGCCTTAGTGGTTGGACCCGCGGAGGCGGCGGTGATCCAGGCATTGCAGGCCTTGCAGATACCGCTTGTCCAGGTCGAAGGCTACATACGTGGTGCGGGGCTGGACGCCGTGGTCAGCGAAGGCTTCGAGGGGGGCCGCCAGGCGACTGCCTACATGAATGAGCAGGGTCATCGCCGCATCGCCCACATTACTGGTCCGCTAGCGTTCGGGACCCGCCCGCGCAGCGATATCTACGAAATCGAATTACGCGCTCAGGGGTATCGCGCGGCACTGCTCGACGCGGAACTTCCGGTCGACGAAGGTCTGATTGAAGGCAGCAATCTCACGCCCCAAGGCGGCTACGAAGCGTGCCGGCGTCTCCTCGCGCGCAAGGCTGCATTCAGCGCGATCTTCTGTGCCAACGATTCCACGGCAATCGGCGCTATTCGGGCGTTGCGGGAGGCGGGGCTCGCGGTGCCTGGGGACATCTCGGTAATCGGATACGGCGACGATACGGACATCGTTGAACATGTCACACCGGCGCTCACCACGGTACGGATTGACAAGGAAGCTCTTGGCGCGACGGCCTTGAAGCGATTGATTGCGCGCGCGGCCGATCCCACTGGAGTAGCCACGCTGACGATGCTGGAAGTGGAGCTCATCAAGCGCGAATCCGTGCAGCCCCCACTGCGATAATCGCATCCGTTGGCGGCCCGTCGAGATACTTCAATCGGAGAGGATTACCAGTTGGCGGCCCGTAGGATTGACGCGCATCAACACTTCTGGAACCTGGAGACGGGCGAGTATCCCTGGCTGGCGCCGGATGCGGGTGTGCTGTACCGGACCTTTGAGCCGTCGGACCTGGAGCCTCGGTTGCAGGCGGCAGGTATCGACGGCACAGTTCTGGTCCAGTCGGCTAGCTCCTCGGCGGATACGAACGCCATGCTGCGGCAGGCCGACTGCCATCCCTGGATAGCGGCGGTGATCGGATGGGTACCCCTGCATCAACCAGCTGAAGCGAGTCGACTCCTCGATGAACTCGTTCAGCACCCCAAGTTCCGCGGGGTTCGTTACCCGATGCATGCCGAACCGGATCCCGATTGGGTACAACAGCCGGAGGTGCTGGATGGACTGCGCGCGCTTGCCGATCGCCAACTGGTCTTCGAGCTGATCACCGAGGTGCCTCGGCACCTTCAGCACGTGCCGCTTCTAGCCGAGAAATTGCCCAATCTCACGCTCGTGATCGATCATCTTGGTAATCCCCCGATTGCGACAGGGACGCTGGAGCCCTGGGCCTCCCAGATTGCGGCGGCTTCCTTGTACCCCAACGTGTTTGCCAAGGTCTCGGGTCTGATGACCATTGCCCGCCGAGCAGACCTGGCACCGTCTGACCTCGCTCCCTACATTGATCACGCACTAACCTGTTTTGGCGCCGACCGGCTAATGTTCGGGAGCGACTGGCCCGTCTGCCTGCAGGCGTGCGACTTCGAGGGCGTGTTGGCCGTTGTCCGCAGTGTACTGGCCGGGCATACGGAGGACGAGATTGACGCGGTGCTCGGTGAAACGGCAGTGCGCGTATACAACCTCTGATCTGCGAACCGCCGCACTCGCCCCACCGTCAGAATGCCCCGTTGGGGACTAGTCAGGATCACACACCATTTGCCCTTGGCAACGCCTTGACGGAGCGGCTCATCATGGTCAGGCTAGCTCATGCAGTATCCCAGAGACCCGGCCCGCCTCGATGGGCCGCGAATGATGCACGTGGTGCTATATCCGTGCCCA
>JAQBPC010000577.1 GCA_028287725.1 Chloroflexota bacterium
TGCCCGCGCCACCGACCGTCGAAGGATTCGTTACAGCCCCGCCTACGAAGCCCTGGGAGTGGAGGCTGACGATCTGCTGCACGAAGGCGTTGTTATCAGCGCCGACCACGGGCACATACTTCTTGCCTGCCGTCTTGAATGCATTGACGACGGTGTAGTCGATGCCGGAGGTCCAAACGCCATCGATCTTCTTGTTCGAGTTGAGAAGCTCGGCCATTTTCTGGGCGCCCGTGGCATATTGCCATCCGGTATATGGCGAGGCAACTACCTTGACGCCGGGATACTTGGCCAATGCCTGCTTGATGCCGGTGTAGCGGTCGGTATCGGCCGGAGCGCCGGCGATGCCTTGCAACAAAGCCACGTTGCCCTTGCCGTGCAGGGTCTTGGCCAGCCATTCCATGCCCAGGCGTCCGTATGCCACCTGGTCATTCTCGACCTGATAAGCGAAGGGCGACGTCACGAGCTGGTCGACGACCACGACCTTGATACCCTTCGAATTGGCCTGCTGGATGACGCTGTTGAGACTGGTGGCGTCCGGCGGGTCGACGATGATGGCGTTGACGCCCTGGGAAATCATGTTGCGGATCTGGCTGATCATCTGCGGAGTGTTGCCCTGGTTCTCCTGCACGACGACCTTTACCGGCGTCTTGCTAATCGACGCCTGCACTTTTGCCGAGCAAATCATCTCCTCGCGCCAGCCGTTGCCGATAAGACCGTTAGCAAAACCAACCGTGTAGCTCGAGGCCTGTGCTCGGTGCGCCTGCGCAACGGAGCCGGCGCCGGCAAGGCCACCGGCGATCAGTCCGCCGGCAACGATGCCACGAACAATGGACGTGGATACCTGTGCCATGTGTCTCAGTCCTTCCAAGAAAAGAAAAAGAAGTAGAGCTGGAATCGCTGCTAGACATTACCCTGCCCTGGCTGCCGAGGCGCTAACGGCCACGGCGTATCTCCAAATCTCTCGGTCGGACCTCCTGTTCGCGCATGATGTCACTATCAGCGTCGACAATGATCGCGGATGGCCGAAAGGTTATATCCATTGCGCAGTTGTTGTCAACACGCGAATGGAAGCGCTAAATCAAGGAACTTTCTGGGAATGGACTGGCGAAAACACGGCATGATTTACGCTTCATTCCGGGACAGGCTCTTGGTTACATATAGTATTCCTTTATCAGCTAATGGGGCCGCCAACGCCGGCTCACGCCCATCTGGGACGAGTTGCCACGAGTGCCGGCCAGGGCTTCCACCAGCGAACACCACAGCAACAGAGTCTTGAGGATTTTCGGGCGCGGTACTGTTCCGTTCTTCTGGCTATGGTGGAAGGCGGTCCAAATAGCCAGGGTCCGCCTCCCACGCCTACAACTGCTCGAGCGATACCCAGCGGTGCTCGCGGATTGACTGATAGGCCGCGTCGATAATGACGTTGACCGCCAGGCCGTCTGCGAAGGTCTCCCGCGGCATCTCATGGCGGGCCACGCACTCCACGAAGTGCTTCATCTCCTCGTGATAGCCGTAGACGCGAGCTTCGTCCGGCAGCGGGAAGATCCAGCCGGTGTCAGATTCAGCCTTCTCCAGCACGTAACTGCCTGTAGAACGCACGAATGCGGTAATTGGGGTGGAGCGCGTCACATCCGTGAAGATACTGCCGTCGGTGCCATAGACTTCATTCCGCAGGTCCAACGAGCCACGCGCGGTCCAGCTCAGCTCGCTCTGGCCAAGGGCGCCATTTTCGAAGCGCAGCAGCACGACCGCGTTATCCTCGGCACTCGTTTTGTCGGTATGGACGAATGTATCACCCCAGGCCAGAACCTCTACAGGTCGCACGTCCTTACCAATGAAATAGCGTGCTGCCTCGATGGTATGGCAACCCATGTCAAGGAGTGCGCCGCCGCCTGCCTCCTCTACATCCCAGAAATGCGCAGCGTGCGGCCCGGCGTGCGCCTCACGCGAGCGAACGGTGAGCACCCGGCCCACCGCGCCCTCGTCGACAAGTCCCTTGGCCCGGATGACTGCGGGGCTGAAGACCCCGGTCTCGGCATAGCCATGCAGCACCCCGGCGCGCTCTACGGCCTCCAGCATCTGGCGCGCTTCATGCGCGTTGCGGCCTAGTGGCTTTGTGCAGACAACGTGCTTGTTGTGCGCAGCCGCCAGGCGCACGGCCTCCAGGTGCAGTTTGTTAGGAAGCGCAATCAGAATCAAATCCACTTCAGGGTTATCGGCCACGGCCAGCATATCGGAGGTGGACTGGGGAATCCGCCACCGATCGGCAAAGGCCCGTGCCTTCTCCTCGTCTCGGCCGTAGACGGCGACGACCTGTTGGCCAGGAACCTCGGAAAGGCCCTGCATGAAGAACGTCGCGACAAATCCGCATCCAAGAAGACCAATGCGAACCATCGAACACTCCCTTTCACTCGCGCTCACAGCGGGAGGCAAAGCCATCCCGCCGTGTTTCAATATCTCCTCGTTAGCCCTGTGTGCCTGTCCGTGGCTGCGGATGGGCTATTGCGGTAGGCGATTGGCGCCGTTTCACCTCGGTCCGGTGTTCCTTCCCACGCGCGGAGAAGTCGCTAATCGTCTTCAAACCACCATCAAACCAGCCATCCAGCTGCCGGCGAGCGATGTTCACGTGCACTACTTCATCCGCCCAGTCGAAGTCCTGGAAGTTGGCCATCAGCGGGTGATGGGCCATGTCGCGGGCGAACTCCCATTCCTGGCGTTTTCCAGGCGGATACTTCATGTTCTTCCCTTCCACCTCGAGCCCAAGCACGGCATACTGCTCGAGCGGCGGCGCCTCCATGGCGAATACACCCTCGTAGTCCCGCATTGGGATAGCCGTATGGTTGCCGTAGGTGGCCTCGATGCCCGCCTCACCGAACAACGAGTGCCGCATTTCATCCCACAGATGGCGCGAGATATCGAGATAGAAGCTCCAGGGCATGTCCGGCGTCTCATAGAGCACGATTGCCAGACCTTCGGCAACGTTGATTTCGGAGAGGCGCAAACCCATCATGTAATCGAGATGCCTGTCCACGTCCTCCAGCGGCGGAGCCTGGTAATCCCACACGTGCGGGATCGCCGTGTCACGCACCAGCGTGTGCGGAATAACATAGGGTTGCGTCGACGCCTGGCGCGAGGGTGACTCGCCGCGTGGCAATGTTCCGTTCACTCCCCCGGTGGCGGCAAGGTGGGCACGGAGCACTGTCTCCCACTCCGCGGCATGCGCGACGTCACCATCGTCCCGTGCTAGCTCGTTAAGGGCCTGCGCCAGCAATCGGGCATGTTCCGCCGCATCCGCGCTTGCCTGCCGAACGAGTCGCACAGAAGCGTAGTCGGCCAGCCCATTGGCGTCGGCTAGATAGGCGTCGTAGGCCGCACGAAGTGCAGGCTCCAGCACCTGGGTTACGGCGAAGAGAAATGTATAGGCGCCGGGCAAGTGCTCCGCCTCGTCGAATAGCACGGCCAGCGCGGGCTCCGGCGCCCCCTCAAGCTTGCTTTTGTTCGTCCGTAGCTCCAACACGCGGCCGCGCCAGCCGTCGACATGCTGTGCGTGCTCGTACTGTAGCCGCGCCAGCAGCACCTTGACGTCACGCTCGGGGATGGTGACGATACGCGTGGCCAGAAGAAGCATCAGCCGCCGTTCAAAATAGGCCAGGCGGCGCAGCCGCTCCGCCGTTTCCATGACAGAAAGGCCGGCTTCGCGAGGCCGGTCCAGGCCGGCGTAGCGAAGCGAAGTATTGTAATTCACAGTTACTCCTATCGTTCACTTCGAATCGCGACGCCGCGGTCCAAATCACACAAGGTGGGGATGCGTGGATAGGCCCCGGGCCCAGTAACAGCGTATGACGCCACACGGGATCCAAGCGCGGCACAACCGGCAAGCGGGCGTCGATCCACGAGGCCGGCGATAAATCCTGCGACGAAGGCGTCGCCCGCGCCCGTGCAGTCAGTAGCATCGACGACCTCAGCGGGCGCCTGCCGCAGATGCCCATCAACGCGAAAGATGCAACCATCTGCTCCCATGGTCATCACCACCACGCCGCGGCTCACTGACTCAAGGACCTCTAAGATCAGCTCAGGGCGCGTGTGTCCGGTAAGCTCGCGCCCTTCGTCGAAGCTACATATGAAGTAATCGGCCTCCGCAAGGGCAGGCCGGAGAAAGGCTAACGGCTCCTTCTCACTGGGCCAAGACGTGTTGAGCACCGTCTTTGCGCCATTGGCATGCGCCCGCGCAAAGAGCCGGGCCACGGCCCCTCCCGTGAATAACGGCAAGACGAAGACACTGCTGACGGCAACGACCCGCGGACCATCTAGCCAGGCGTCAGGCACTGTATCGAGATCGAACAGGCCGTTCGCGCCATTCGTGAACAGGATAGTGCGTTCGCCGTTGGGCGCCAGCGCAACTATAGAGGTGCCTGTCGCCGCGTAGGGATGGCGCGGCAGCCGCGAAATGTCGACGCCCAGTTCGTCAAGTGTTCCGGCGAAACCATCGCCGATGACGTCCGCGCCGCGGTATCCCGCCAGCGTCACACTTACGCCAAGGCGGGCCAGTGAGGCGGCGACGTTCCCTCCGTTACCACTCAGCAACATGTTGATCTGCTCGACTGCCGTCAGAACGCCGGGAGGAGGAAGCGAAGTAACCGGCCGGCATAACACATCGAGCTGCAGATTGCCAAAGCAGAGCACCTGAGACATTATGAGGACTTCCGGATTGC
>JAQBPC010000588.1 GCA_028287725.1 Chloroflexota bacterium
ATACGACTCTAGATGCCGGCTTAGATTTTGAGCGAAAGAACTTCTACTTGCTGTTTGCCAGCGCCGACCAAAAGGAAGGCATGCACGCCTTTCTGGAGAAGCGGACGCCACACTTCGAGGGGAGATAATCCCAGTTAATTCGACTGGGGAAAGAGTAATGAGTGTTGAGTATCAGGCAGTCCTGACAGATCGACGCGAAGGGATTTTGACCCTTACGCTCAATCGACCAGAGAGCTATAACGCCCTGAACGCCGTAGTTAAGCACGAGCTGATGGACGCGCTAAAAAATGCCGTGCGCGACAATTCCGTGCGATGCGTTGTATTGACGGGCTCGGGAACGGCTTTTTCGTCTGGACAGGATCTCAAGGAACCGGCACTCACAAGCGCGACTTCGATCAGCGATTCGGTCCGCAAAGAATACAACCCGGTTGCACGGCTGCTCTATACGATGGAGAAGCCGGTCATAGCCAGCATCAATGGCGTTGCAGCGGGTGCCGGCCTTAGCCTGGCCCTGGCCTGCGACCTGAGAATTATGGCAAGTAACGCCTCACTTCGAGTGGCCTTCTCAAATATTGGGCTCGCGCCGGATTGTGGCGCGAGCTTCACGCTTCCCCAGTTGGTGGGACGGTCCGTTGCACTCGAGATGGCGTATACCGGTCGCGCAGTTGGCGCAGACGAGGCACTTCGGCGGGGACTCGTGAACCAAGTCGTTACTGAGGACAGCCTTCGACAAGCGACCGCCGAGCTGGCGGAAACGCTGGCAGCGCGGCCTACGCGAGCCTTGGGCCTAACCAAGCACGCCGTCAATCGCGCCCTTACCGTCGACTTCGAAGAGGCTCTCGAATACGAGGCATTAACCCAAGAAATCGCCTCAGGGACCGATGACTTTCTCGAAGGGATTACCGCGTTCCGTGAGAAACGCCAACCACACTTCGAGGGTAGGTGAATGTGAATCAGATTGGCATCGTAGGCGCGGGTACCATGGGCATTGGCGTGGCCGTCGTCGCATTTCAATTCGGGTCATCTGTGCGCATGTTCGACAACGACGCGAGAACGCTCGCGGCAAGTAAGCAACGAGTAGCGCGAGGCTTGCAGCGCGCTGTCGATCGCGGCAAGCTCAGCGAGGAAGATCGTTCGGCAGCCCTGGAGCGCTTTCAGGTAGTTGAGTCAATCGCCGATCTAGGACAGCAAGAATTGGTTATCGAGACCATCGTAGAGTCGCTGGATGCGAAGCAAGCAATATTGGCCGAGCTAGACAGGCTTTGCGCCTCATCAACAATACTTGCTTCGAACACCTCGTCGCTGAGCATTACAAAGCTAGCGTCGGCGACAGCGCACCCGGAACGTGTGATCGGCATGCATTTCTTCAATCCGGCACCTGTGATGCGTCTGGTTGAAGTTGTGCCCGGGATTCATACTGCCACGGCCGTGGTCGAGCAGACGGCAGCAGTTGCGCGTGGCTGGGGCAAGTCGCCGGTAGTCGTCAAGAATCGGCCAGGATTCCTGGTAAATCGGGTAGCGCGTCCTTTCTATGGAGAAGCGCTTCGCCTGCTGGAAGACGGTTCATCGTCAGTGGAGACCGTTGATGCGCTCATGCGCGGCATGGGCTTTCGCATGGGACCGTTCGAGCTTATGGACCTCATAGGACTCGATACAAACCTTGCGGTGAGCAAGGCCGTCTTTGAGTCCACGTTTTTCGACCCTCGATATCGACCGAGCGCCCTGCTGGCCGAAAAGGTTGATGCCCGCCAGCTCGGTCGGAAAACCGGTAAGGGATTCTATGACCACCCAGCGGAATAGACCCCGTCCAGGGCACTTGCGGCGACTTCCCAGCGGCCCGACTGCCTTCTTGATCGGCACTGACGACGAAATTGTCGTACTCGAGCCGCTCCTTCAAAAGGCAGGCATCGCCGTGCTTGCCCAAGAGATCGACCCAATGACGTTGGACGTTGAAGCAATTGTCCTTGACGAGACACTCACTGCGCGCGTCGAGACGGCTGCCATGGCCATTATCGTGGCGGACGTTTCCGGAGATGATCGGCTTCCGCTGATCTCGTTTATCGACGATGCTTTGCCGGCAGACCGGCTACTTCTGGCCTCGTGTAGCCAGGCGGGCGTCAACGAACAGGCCGCAATCTGCCAGCACCGCGAGCGAGTGGTAGGCTTCGGTCCGCTGGGCATTCTGAGCGGCCGGCAAGTTGTCGAAGTGTCCCCAGGATATAACACAACATCGGCAATGCTGGAGAGGTCGATTCAGCTCTTTGAGAGTGCCGGGCTCGCCGTTCATCAAGTAACCGATACCCCTGGCATGGTACTCGGGCGTATGCTGATGCCAATCGTCAATGAGGCGACATTCGCCCTCGCGGAGGGCATGGCCTCAGCGGAAGATATCGACAACGCGATGCGCCTGGGCGCCAACTATCCATTTGGACCGCTGCGCTGGGCAGACGAGATCGGCCTTGATCGCGTGTTGCTGGCCATGGAATATCTCGTTCAAGCTACGCATGAAGAGCGCTATCGCCCTGCTCCTCTGCTACGACGCCTTGCCCATGCGGGCTATGTAGGAAAGAAAGCGGGAAGAGGTTTCTACACTTACGGGCAGTCGGCGCCGACCAGCGAATAACACGCGTGGACAGCAGAACGAAGGACCACATTATGCATGAAGCCGTTATCGTCGAGCCGCACCGCACTCCAATTGGTAGATATAACGGGGCACTAAAGGACATACGTCCTGATGACCTCGCCGCGCATGTCATTCGCGCTGTTGTCGAACGCTCCGGATTAGATCCCTCTCTGCTCGAGGATGTTATCCTTGGCTGCACCAATCAGGCGGGGGAAGATAATCGGAACGTTGCACGAATGTCGGCGCTCATCGCGGGACTTCCCGTTGAGGTCGGCGGCGTAACGGTAAATCGCTTGTGTGCCTCGGGCCTCGAGGCGATAAATCGCGCGGCTATGGCGGTGAATGTTGGCGCAGGAGATGTCTTCATCGCTGGTGGAGTAGAAAGCATGACGCGTTCGCCGCATATCATGCTCAAGCCAAACTCGTCGTATCCGCGCGGTGACCTTGCATTGGTCGACTCAACACTCGGTTGGCGATTCGTCAACCCTGCGCTTGCCGCGAAACACCATCCTTTTAGCATGGGGGAAACCGCGGAGAACGTTGCCGAACGCTACCGGATCAGCCGTGAGGACCAGGACAGGTTCGCGCTTGGGAGCCAACGCAAAGCCGCGGTTGCTCAGGCCGAGGGCCGCTTCGCCGATGAGATCGTGCCGATCCCGGTGCCGGCGGGTAGGGGCGAAAAGCAAACGATTGATAGCGACGAGCATCCAAGACCGGACCTGACGCTGGAGGCGCTCGCAAAGCTTCGGCCGGTCTTTCGCGAGGGCGGATCTGTCACCGCGGGCAATTCGTCGGGCATTAATGACGGCGCCGCCGCGATGCTGGTATGTTCTGCGGAGTTTGCAAAGGCCCACGGATTACGGCCGATTGCACGTGTCGTGTCCCACGCGGTGGCCGGTGTCGAACCGGCATATATGGGCATGGGCCCAGTTCCCGCAACGGAGAAAGCACTGAAACGGGCCTCGTTGCGGCTCGATGAGATCGGCGCCGTAGAGCTGAACGAGGCGTTCGCCGCGCAATCCCTCGCGGTCGTCCGTGAGCTTGGCATATCTGAGCACGTATTGAACCCTAACGGCGGCGCGATCGCCCTGGGCCACCCCTTGGGCTGCTCGGGCGCACGTCTCGTGACCACCTTGCTTCATCACATGCAACGCCAGCGGATTCGCTATGGACTTGCGACACTCTGCATCGGCGTAGGGCAAGGTCTTACCACGGTCTTCGAGCGGCCGACCGAATGGAACTAGGCTTGGGTCTCGGTCGCCATTGCGTGCGCCGGGTGGGCCGCGACAAGCAAACGTTCGAGATCGCTATAGTCCGGTACGCCGACGACACCGTTGCCGGCCGCTAGCCACGTGGGCACCGCGACAACGCCGAGCTCATAGGCATCCGTGCGGCTCTGCGCAACTTGTGACTTGTAATGGCCCTGGCGGAGCGCTTCCTCTAGGTTGCCTTCGAGCCCTTGCGACGCAGCCACTTCGAGCACGACATCAATTTCTGAAATATCACGCTGGTCGCTGTAGAACGCTTCGAATAGGGCGGCAAGAACGCGCTGTGGGCTGCCCCCGCTATCAGCTTCTAAGTTCATGCGTTTCGCATGCTCGACGGTGCATAGTGCAAGGTTGCTGTTGAGAAGGCGATCTCGGAGGTGAATCTCGAGCCCGTATTCCGCGGCAAGCTTTGCCGTTCGTGCAGCCTCACCGCGGCGTACAAATGCCGGATTCTGCGGCATGGCGCCGCGCTCAGGCAGGTAATCGATGACCTCGAACGGTAGCCAATCCACTCGTAGGTCCGACCAGTCGCGTTCGAGCCTGCGAGCTATTTCCAGGGCAACGTAGCAGAACGGACTTGCGAAGTCGTAATAGATGCGTAGGTCGATCATCAGGCAGTTGGCTGCCCGCCTGCGGGAAGCAGCGTAGCGTGCTCGTGCGCATGGTAGGAGCTGCGAACTAACGGCCCGGATTCGACATGCCGAAAGCCCATCGACATTCCAATGTCACGCCACCGCTCGAACTCCGCTGGAGTATAGAATCGGTCGACTGGGAGATGCTTCGCGCTCGGCCGTAAGTACTGCCCAATGGTCACGACATCGACTTGAGATGCCCGGAGATCTCGAAGCGTCTGCTCGATCTCCTCGTCCGTTTCCGTAAGGCCAAGCATGATGCCCGATTTCGTGAGGCGACCCGGAGCAATTTGCTTTGCCCGTAACAACATGGCCAGCGATCGCCTATATTGCGCCCTGCGGCGAACTCGCTTGGTGAGTCGCTCAACTGTCTCGATATTGTGGTTCAGAATGTCCGGTGCGGCGCGCATGACGTTGTTCAAGGAGTCCTCGACGCCCTCAAAGTCCGGGATGAGCACCTCGATCGTGCAGCCAGGGTTTGCCTCGCGTACTTTTCGAATGGTCGCGGCGAACACTACAGATCCGCCATCGCTGAGGTCGTCTCGATTGACAGATGTGATGACGACGTGACGCAGGCCCATCTGCTGGACTGCTCGTGCCACTCGCTGCGGTTCGTGAAGGTCAAGTGCCATAGGCTTACCACTCGTTACCGCACAAAAGCCACAGGCGCGCGTGCAGATGTCGCCCAGGATCATGAATGTGGCGGTCCGATGCTCCCAGCACTCGCCCATATTTGGGCATCGCGCTTCCTCACACACGGTGTGGAGGTCAAGATCGCGCATCAGCGTCTTGAGCTCTACGTAGTTTGGTCCCCCTGGCACACGTACCTTAAGCCAGTCAGGACGTCGGGCCGCAACTTCACTCATCTACCGACCGCTCGCTTCCCTATGCCGTATTTTCGCCGGCGCCTGCTCGAGCATACTTTGTACTGCCTGAGCAGGCTGGCCCGCAATCAAGCCATCGACAATGCGATGGTCTTAGGATAGGCATATGTCCATCATCGACCGAATGGCAGCTGCATCGTCGACTACCACCGGCCATTTTATAATCGCTTCTATGCTCAGGATAGCAGCCTGAGGCTGATCGATCACAGGTGTTCGGCCACTGCAGCACTAGCGTGGCTCCGTTGCCGTTCGCGAACCACACTCCCAGCCACTGACAACAGGTTCGCAGGGCGCTCGGCCAGGCGCCGCGTGAGATATGGATACCACTGCGTCCCATATGGCACATACACACGCACTCCATAGCCGCGTCGCACAAGCGTCTCCTGCAGGTCACGCCGAATCCCATAC
>JAQBPC010000634.1 GCA_028287725.1 Chloroflexota bacterium
CCTGAAGATGCTGCGTTCTACATGGAAGAGCTTGGTCTGGCCGAGGGCGGCCTTCCGCGCATGATCAAGGCTAGCTACGCGCTGCTCGACTTAATCACGTTCTTGACCGCGGGCGAGCCGGAGGTACGTGCATGGACTATTCGCCGTGGCACGCGCGCACCGCAGGCAGCCGGGACAATCCATAGCGACATTGAGCGCGGCTTTATCCGCGCCGAGGTCACGGCATACGAGGAACTTGTCGCGGCAGGATCCTTCGCCGTGGCCCGCGAGCGCGGCGTCACGCGACTCGAGGGTAAGGAATACACGATGCAGGATGGGGACGTCGTATACTTCCGATTCAACGTATAGTCCAAAGATCGGCTCTTGAGTTTCATCAGCAAATCGGTTGTGTGAGACCGAGCCCGCACGTCGTGGAGAGTCATGCCGCATCATATGCTGGGACAGGTAGAATATGTGCGGCAGGCAAACGCATGGCTATTGTAATAAATGTTGCAATCGCGGGACGGTGAATGAGAGCACGAGACAACGCTCACGGGGCTGAACCGGATGCTACCCTCCAGGCCATCATCAGCAGTGCCGTGGCGGCTTATCTTGAGATAAGGCAGACGGCAGAGCGGCCTGGAGGGCAACGTTGGGCGGCAGCGGCGCGCCCGCTTGATCAGGGTGCATCCGCGCCCTGGCGCGCCGGTGAAATGACATGGTCCGAGGCGGAGCGGCCCGTATGAGCCGCCCGCAGGCAGCACCGTTTCACAAAGTACTGATCGCCAACCGAGGCGAAATTGCTGTTCGCGTGATCCAAGCTTGCCGCGAACTAGGGATTCAAACGGTTGCCGTTTACTCAGAAGCCGACACCGACGCCATGCACGTGCTGCTGGCGGACGAGGCGTATCTTGTGGGGCCTGCCGCCGCCGCGGCAAGCTATTTGAATATCGAGCGCATCCTTGAAGTAGCGCAAGAGTCCGGGGCAGAAGCGATCCACCCGGGCTATGGGTTCCTTGCAGAGAACAGCGCATTCGTGCGCGCATGTATCGCCGCCGGTATCGTATTCATCGGACCGCCACCGGAAGCAATGGAAGCGATGGGCGGCAAGATCTCAGCGCGACAGCTAGCGGAAACGCTTGGCGTTCCCGTAGTTCCGGGCGAAAGCGCGGCGATAGAGAACGAAGACCACGCCCATGCGGTTGCCAACCGCGTCGGGTACCCCCTGGCGATCAAGGCAAGCGCAGGCGGCGGCGGACGAGGCTTGAAAGTGGTGCGAGAGCCGGGAGAGCTACCGGCGGCACTGGAATCGGCCCAGCGCGAGGGCCAAGCGTACTTTAAGGACGCCACCGTCTTCATCGAGCGTTACGTGCAGGAGCCCCGGCACGTCGAGGTACAAATTTTAGCCGACGCGGCCGGCAACGTGGTGAGTCTCGGTCAGCGCGACTGCTCTGTTCAGCGGCAACACCAGAAGCTGATCGAGGAAGCGCCGGCGAACATCCCCGCCGCGATGAGCCAGGCAATGGATGCCGCTGCAACACGACTGGTCGCCGGAATCGGCTACTCGGGTGCGGGCACGCTCGAGTTTCTTGTCGATGGCGACGACTTCTATTTTCTCGAGATGAACACGCGCATCCAGGTTGAGCACACCGTGACCGAAATGGTGACCGGTATTGACCTCGTGCAGGCGCAAATCCGCGTCGCGGCCGGCGAGCCGCTGTGGCTCACCAACGAAGACATCGTGATACAGGGCCATGCCATCGAATGCCGCATCAATGCCGAAGATCCGGCGCAGGGCTTTCGGCCCGCACCGGCACAAGTCACCGCATTCCGCGCGCCAACCGGGTACGGCATTCGCCTGGATAGCGCGGTGTATCCTGGCTACACGATTCCGTCGCATTATGATTCGATGGTGGCCAAGCTTATAGCCTGGGCCGAAGATCGGGATGCATCGCGCAAGCGCATGTTGCGCGCACTTGACGAAATGATTCTCCAAGGACCGCCCACGACCATCCCTTTTCATCAGCTCGCCTTGCAGCACCCCGACTTCGTGGCCGGCACAGCCACCACGGGTTTTGTAAGTCGCCTCGATATGACCGCACTTGCGGGAACGCAGCGCGCGTTGCCTGCAACTGCTACCATCGCCGCAACGCCAAACGGCGACCAATCCGACGGCCACGGCGTGAAGGACCTGCGGACATTTCAGGTTCGAGTCGAGGGAAAGCCGTACACGGTCGAGGTCGGCGAGGTGGTGGCGCTCAGTGGCAAGGCGGCCCGCTCGAACCGAGGAAAGCGCCACTCCGGCGCGACCGATGGCGCTGTGACCAGCCCGATGCACGGCGTCGTGATCCGTGTGCCGGTGGAGGTCGGCGCCGTGGTCGAGCGCGGCACTGTCGTCTGTGTTATCGAAGCCATGAAGATGGAAAACGAGATATTGGCGCCGCATGACGGCACGATCGCCGATATCGAGGTGAAGGCCGGCGATACGGTCGACGTGGGCGCCTCGCTGCTTCGTGTGCAGCCGGTGCAATAGCGATCCAAATGCCTCTAGCCAAGGATGATTCAAGATGGCACCGACCAATGGAGTGCTTGGGCATCTAGCACTCATCGTCGCGATTGTGATTGCGGTAGGGTTGTTCGCGCAACGCGCCTGGCGTCTGGTGCGGATCGTGCGCTCCGGGCAGCCGGAAAATCGCATGGACGATCTTCCCGGGCGCATCCGCGACTTTGGTCTCTACGTTCTCGGCCAGAAGAAGCTCATAAAGTCGCCTAACCGTGTTCCAGGCATTATTCATGCGCTGATCTTCTGGGGCTTCTTGATCATTTCCCTTGGCACGATTCAACTGCTCGGCAGCGGGCTCTTCCCCGGGT
>JAQBPC010000640.1 GCA_028287725.1 Chloroflexota bacterium
TGGCAACCGTGGCGGTCATGGCAGTCGCGCGGGACGAAGCTCGGTAAGGCGACCTCCGGCCAGGTTCGCCGGGACGTCTGGCTCCTCCGTGAGGTGCGTGTCAGGTCGATAGCCCGCGCTTGGTCGCCTTAGTCCGCGGCGCTGACCGCGTTCGCTTCCACGTGCTCGAGAGGCTCGTCAACCGCCATCTGGTGGCCCGCTCCCAGGTGCGTGAGATTCCAGGTGACGCGGGAGTTGACCACGTAGTTCCAGATGGTGCCGGCCCCGATCGCCACCACATTCGCGGCCAGGTAGTGCATGCCGGCGCCCAGGGTCAGCGCGGCCAATACGCCGAGCGAGATCGCGGCGCCGCCGCAGGCGATGGCGTTGTAGCGCACCAATCGCCCGCTCCAGCTAATGCTGGAAAGGGAATCGCGAAAGGTCCAGCGATCATTCATGGCGAAATTGCTGAGGATGGCGGTTTCGGTCGCTACCACCGCCGCCGCCATGTGGTTCCAACCCCCATAATGAACGAGCAAGTAGAGGATGGCCATGTTTACCACCGCGCCAACCCCGCCGACCACGCCGAAACGGGTGAAGCGCAGCGCATGGGCGATCAGCCCGGCTTGCTTGCTCCCCGTGTACAGGTTTTGCCGAATCATACCGCCAGCCCCCACCGCTGTATTGCAACCTGGCAGGGCAACCCTGCCACGGCCTTGCTGAGCGGCATATAGGACTGACGCTCGCCGGCTCTCTGTGTATGGAGAGTGAATCGCACTAATAGCTCCCTAACGTGACATATCTCCACTACGGCATCGCACCAGAGTGCGACACGTGCGTCCCGTGGGGAGGTGAGCACGCTATGCCATTTCCTTGACGCCTCGGCATAGGGCGAAGCACTGCATCACTGCAGCAAGGCCGGGCCACCATGGCAGCCAACCATGCGAGGGTGATCGTACTGGTATCGGCTTTTACATGCAACGATGATCCCAGGCACCAAGCGCTTAGTGCTTGGGATCATCGTTGGACACGTTGTTGCTGGACGAGCAGCTTACGCCAGATTGAACGCCACAAGCTTGACTTCGGTCATTTCTTCCATCGTGTAGCGGATGCCCTCGCGGCCCATGCCGCTCAGCTTGAGGCCGCCGTACGGCATGTGGTCGGCCCGGTAGTTGCTGGTGTCGTTGATGATCACGCCGCCGGTATGAATCTGGCGACCGGCCTGGAAGGCCAGGTTCACGTTATTGGTAAAAACACCGGCTTGCAACCCGAACTGGCTATCGTTCACCAGGGCAATCGCCTCGTCGAAGGTCTTGTAGGTCTGGACGGTGGCAACAGGGGCGAAGGCTTCTTCGCAGACAATCTTCATATCACGCTTCACGTCGGCCAGCACCCATGGCCACACCAGCGAGCCTTCTTGCTTCCCTTCCATCAGGGCGCGGGCGCCACCCTTGAGCGCTTCCTGGATCCATGCTGAGCCGCGGTCGGCTGCTGCCCGGTCAATCATCGGTCCCACGTCGATATCCTCGCCCAGCGGGTCACCCACCTTGAGCGCCTGCACGAGCGGCAGGAACAGGGAGAGGAACCGCTGTTGCACGGCCTCGTGGACCAGGACACGTTGCACGCTGATGCAGACCTGCCCGGCAAAGGCGAAGGCGCCCTTGGCGATCGCCCGCGCCGCGGCCGCCAGGTCGGCATCCTCATGCACGATGGTGGCGGAGTTGGAGCCGAGCTCGAGAATTACCTTTTTCATGCCGGCGCGGTCGCGGATGCCCATGCCTACCGGCGGGCTACCGGTGAAGGTGACCATTGCCACCTTCTTGCTCTCGACCATCGGGTTTCCCACTTCGGCGCCGCTGCCCACCAGCACGTTGACCACGCCGGCCGGGAAGCCTGCTTCCCCCAGGATCTCGCCCAGCTTGAGCGCCGTTACCGGGGTAACCGAGGCCGGTTTGAGCACCACCGTGTTGGCGGTAGCCAGAGCGGGCGCCACCTTGTGGGCCACCAGGTTGAGCGGGAAGTTGAAGGGGCTGATCGCGGCAATCACCCCGATCGGCTGGCGGAAGGTGATTCCTACCCGCTTCTCCGATCCGACGGCGGCATCCATGGGGATGGTCTCGCCATAGATGTTCTTGGCCCCCTCGGCGGCGAAGCGGAAGGTCTGCACGGCGCGCGCCACCTCGCCGCGCGCATCGCGGATAGGCTTCCCAGCTTCCAGGGCAATGGTACGTGCCAGGTCTTCCGCCCGCTCCTCCAGGAGCGCGCAGGTGCGATGGAGCAGCCGCGAGCGCTCGTGGGCGGGTGATTGCGACCAGCTTTCAAAGGCTTTCGCCGCGGCATCGATAGCGGTGGTAACCTGCGCTTCCTTGGCGATCGAGACGCGGAACACCGGCTCGCCCGTGTAGGGGCTGAGCACGTCCTCCGTCCCGTTGGGCGCCACCCATTCGCCGTTTATCAGACAACCGAATTCTTCCATTGGATCTCCCCCGGATGGCGCGCCGGCCACCCACCTTGGACCGCGACCCTCGCCTTCACGCGGGAAGCGCCGGTGCTCCCGGCAGGGGCGTCCTATCGCCTCTGCAGCCCGGTCCACTCACTATCGTCGGCGTATGTATGCCCTATTGTAACTGCCGGGCGCTTATCCCTCGCCTTCGTAGGCGGGGAGACCGCGGCGCAGCGGCTTATCCTGGCGGTAGCCAAGCGCGTACTCCGCCTGCATCACGGTCTGGATCTGGCTGGTGCCCTCGTAAAGTTGCGCGCCCTTGGAGTTGCGCAGGAAACGGGCTACGGGATACTCGTCGGAGTAGCCGTAGGCACCGTGGATCTGTACCGCGTCCGCGGCGGCCTGGAAGCTGGCATCGGTGGCGAACCACTTGCCGAGCGCCGTCTCTCGGGTACAACGGAGTCCCTGGTTCTTCATCGAGGCGGCACGCAAGTTCAGCAGCCGCGCGGCGTCGTAGTTGGAGACCATCTTGGCGATCATTTGCTGCACCAGCTGATACTTCCCGATTGGCTCGCCGAAGGTCTTCCGCTCGTGCGCGTATTTCACGCTGGCGTCCAGGCAGGCCCGGATCAAGCCCACGGCGCCGGCGCCGACCGTCAGGCGCCCGTTATCCAGGCAGCTCATGGCGATCTTGAAGCCTTCGCCCTCTTCGCCCAGTAGATTGGCGCGGGGCACGCGCACGTCGTGCATGGCGAAGCCGCCGGTGTTCCCGGCGCGGATGCCGGCCTTATTGTGCAGGGTGTAGCTCTTGAAGCCGTCACCCGCCTCGTGGCGGTCCACGATGAAGGCGGATATGCCACGGTGCTTCTTCTCTTTATCGGTATAGGCAAAGACCAGGAAGGTGTCGGCATAGTCGGCTGCCGAGATCCAAATCTTCTCGCCATTGAGGATGTAGCTGTCTCCATCTCGCCGTGCCGTGGCGTTCATCCCCGCCACATCCGAGCCCGCCTCCGGCCCGGTGAGACCGAAGGCGCCGAAGCGCTCGCCCTTGGCCAGCGGCGTCAGATACTTCTGCCGCTGCTCTTCCGTGCCCCACTGGTAGATGCCGCCGCTACAGAGTCCGACGTGTACGGAGATGATCACGCGCAACGACGTATCGACGTACTCCAGCTCCTCGCTCACCAGGGCCAGGCTGATATAG
Organism: Chloroflexota bacterium; assembly: GCA_028287725.1. Taxonomy (GTDB): domain Bacteria; phylum Chloroflexota; class UBA5177; order JANWHV01; family JANWHV01; genus JANWHV01. The sequence goes on from JAQBPC010000640.1 coordinate 3,624, forward strand.
TCCATGCCGGCGCCGCCGTATCGCTCGGGCCAGCAGACGCCCGTAAGCCCCAGGCCGGCCAGCTTGGGGAAGGTAGCGGGGTCGTAGCGCTGCGCGATATCGTTCTCCTGAATGACAGGCGCCAGCTCGCGCGCGGCAAAATCGCGGGTGGTCTGGACCAGGCTTCGCTGCTCGTCGGTTAGGTCAAAGTTCATCATGCGCGAGTGGCTCCTTCTCCCTCATGTACGCGCACAAACGTCGTCGTTCTGTACGCCGCTCAAGTATACCGCGCCAATTCTTGCACTACTGTGATAGGTGAGTGTTACATCATGCGCGGCGGCCCTTCCCTCGCATACACTACGGGAGACGGAAACCCAGCGGACCATTTCGTTTCCGAACATACGGTGAGAAGCTTTAGCCGCCCTGTGGGGAGCAACCCAATGCCGCCGTCCCGCTCGTCGGTCCGCGCCGTTATTGTCTTGTGCCTTGCCCTCGGCGCCTGCCTGGGCAGGCAGCCCGCGATACATGCGGCCGGCGAAGCGTCGACGAGCATGCTGCTGCTCGGTACCGGCAACGCGGGAGTCTACCGAAGCACTGACGGCGGCGCTGCCTGGCAGCCCGCACGAACCGGTCTGCCGGCCGGCGGCGTGTGGCAGGTGCAGGCCGACCCCAACACCCGTGATGTCGCGTATCTGACCACAGGCACCGTGTTCCGCACGGCCGATGCCGGGCTGCACTGGCAACCGGTGAGCGGCATTTCCCCCAGCGGCGCCGGCGTTACCGCGTTGACCACGCGAGGTCCTCTGCTGCTGGCCGCCGCCCCCGGCGGGATTTTGGCCGGCGGCAGCCGTGCCGCTTGGGTCGCGCAGCTCCCGCCCGTGCCGGGTGGCGCTCCGCGGCAGATCGCAGCGGCAGGGGAGCACCTGGTGTACGCGGTGGGAGCGGGCGGCGCCCTCTATCTACATGGCGACCTAGCCTGGCTGCAGCACGGCGCACCCTGGCAAGCGCTGCATGGCGGGCTCCCCAATGGCCCTATCACTGCTTTCACCTACGTGCCCGAGACGGCGCGGCCACAGAGCATGTGCCCGAACCCAGGTGGTTGCGTGGAGTTGTATGCCGGCGTGGCGGGCCACGGTCTCTGGCAGAGTAATGACAGCGGGCACAGCTGGCAGCAGGAGTCGTCCGAGCAGGGCGCCTTGCCGGTGAACGTCACGATACGCGCCGTGCTCTCTACCGAGCTACATACCATCTATGCCGCGGTAGAGGGCCTGGGAATCTATGGCTCCCAGCATTCCGGCCAATTCTGGCAGGCTGCGCGAAGTGAGCCCCGCTATACCTACACCGCCTTGGTTCAAGCAGGCTCGTCGATTGTTGCTGCCGCTGTGGGCCACGGGGTGCAGGTGTTCGATGCGAACACGGCAACCTTCGTCTGGCGGAAGCAGGGACAAGGCCTGCCGGCCGGCGTGATCGGCATTAGCCTTGCTGCCGTTGCGGCGACCGCTCCGCCCCCCGTGCGCATCGCCAAGCTTCCCGGGCCATGCGCCACGCTGGCAGGCTATCAACTGTGTGGACCATTCCGCCAATACTACTATGCGAACCACCCGCCGCTGCTGCTGTTTGGCTACCCGATCAGCCCGCCGCAGTACGACAAGACCGATCCGCGCCTGATCGTGCAGTACTTCGATCGCGCTCGCCTGGAGTACCGGCCCTATCAATCAGATACGGTGCGTGTGACGCCCCTTGGCCGGCTTACGACGGCGACTCGGCGCTTTGTGCCGCAGCGACCCGAGCGGGGTATGACCTATTTCCAGCAGACCGGTTTCAACGTGGGCCGTACGTTCCTGGCCTTCTGGCGAACGCACGGTGGCGCCAGGATCCTTGGGTACCCGATCTCACCCGAGCTACGCGAGGCGAACGGCGATGGCAGCAACCGTACCTACACGCTGCAATACTTCGAAAATGCTCGTCTGGAATTGCACCCCGAGCAATCCGGCCCATTCTCCGTCGAGTTGGGGCTGCTTGGCAGGCAGTACCTGTGCCTGCGCACGGGCGCCCTTTGCAGGAATTAGGAGACACCATGGAACCGATAACCGTACTGCTGGTCGACGACCATCCGATCGTTCGGGACGGCTTGCACCGGGTGCTCGAGACTCAGCCAGACATGCAGGTCGTGGGCGAAGCGGGCGATGGCGAACAGGCGATCGCCAAGGTACGCGAGCATGCACCCCGCGTCGTGGTGATGGATGTGCAGATGCCAAAGCTCGACGGCATCCGCGCCACCCGTCAGATCCACAAACACTTCCCCCGGACACAGGTGCTCATCCTCTCCGCTTACGATACCGACCGCTACGTATTTGGCCTGTTGGAGGCAGGCGCCACCGGGTATGTACTGAAGGAAGCGGCGGACGAGGAAGTGCTGGCGGCTATCCGTGCCGCGGCACGCGGCGAGCCCTACCTTACGCCGCGCCTCCGCGGTAGGGCCAACCCCGTGGAGCAGCCGCTCGATGCCCTCACAGGGCGCGAGACGGCGGTGCTCTGCCTGATGGCCGAGGGGCTCGACAACGCGGAGATCGCCGAGCGGCTGGTGGTCAGCAAAGTGACCGTGCAGAACCATACCAGCGCCATTTACAGCAAGTTAGGGGTCAGCACGCGCGCCAAGGCCATCCTCTACGCCATTCAGCGTGGTCTGGTGGAGCCCAGCGCCTGATGGGCAAACATGCGCTGGTTCGCGCGATGCTGCTGGTGCTGGCCGTGGCCGCGCTTTCTGCCGGCCTCGCCGCCGTGAACAATGCGCGTGACGCGGTCCACCTGGGGTTGATCCTGGAGGCGAATAGCGGCAAGGTGCTGATCGTGGAATCCGGTAGCGCCGCCGCGAACGCGGGGCTGCGCGCGGGCGACGTGGTGACGGCCATCGGTGGCCTGCCGTCCGGCGGGAACCCCACGGTCATAAGCGGTTTGCTGCCGGTGAGCATCAAGCAGGGAAA
>JAQBPC010000644.1 GCA_028287725.1 Chloroflexota bacterium
CTCTAACGTCATCGGCATTCTCGTGGGCGTGTATATCGCAATCCAGCAACTGCGCTGAGAGTGCGTCTGCGACGGGCGTGGGCGATCTCCGTCGACCTGCGCGCCCGGGACATCTTGGGAGCCTGGATTCCCCAACCTTGTCAGCGGCGAGGCGAATATCATTCTTCCCGGATATGCCGAGGTCCACGACCAGATCGCGGCGAGCCATGATAGTGGCTCGCTCGTGACACTGGTTACGCGCTGGAAATGAAGCTACTTACTGAGCGTTCCGGGCACGTGCCGCGCGGCACGTCTCGCACGGGCAGAGCGAACGTAGCAGGGTGAAGGTGTAATATCCCGTCTGGTGCCCATCGGCCCAGATGAGCTGCAGGGCATAGCGTCCAATCTCCTGGATATCCACCAGGGTTGATTGCTCCTGCGTGAACGTCGTCGCGTCATTGACGACACCGGGGATACCCATTTCACCCTGGCACACCGCGCATGGGCAATGCGGGCGAAGGGCAGGCAGCTCGTAGATGCTCTCGTGCTCGTCTTGCCAAAGAATGCGCAACAGCCCGGCCTCAGGGTCAACTTCGATCTCCGCAGGACGGACCGCCGCGCGAACATCATCTGGCATTGCGCACTCCCCTTATACCGATCATAACGAGGTCGACCGGCCTCTCTTGATATGGTACCGCTCATCGCCGCCTAACCGGCGCGCCGGGGAAACTTGAGAAGCGGCCTGCGCGGCGGCATAGTATTGCCCAGCGGAGCAAAACCTTCGCCGAGTACGGTTGTGGCGGCTGTGACAACCATGAAGGCTGTCGGGTCGATGGTGTTTACGAGGGCCCGTAGGATTGGCTCTTCAGAGCGATCCAGCACGCAGAGTATTACCGGACGCTCCTCTCCAGTGTAGCCGCCGCGCCCGTGCAACAGGGTAACGCCGCGGCCCAGCTCGCTGGTGATGCGGTTACACGTTTCCTCATAGGCTTTGGTGATGACCAGCGCCACGCGCTCGCCCGAGAGACCCTCGAGTGTCCAGTCGATCGCCTTACTGCTGACGAACAGGCCGACCAGGCTATACAGCGCCAGCTGCGGACCAAAGACCAGTCCGCTGATAGTAACCACGACCGCATCGACCACGAGCTGGATGATGCCGATGCTGGCGTGGATCACGTTCTGCAGCAGACGTGAGACGATCGTGGTACCACCGGTAGAGGCGCCGCGTCCAAACACCAGGCCAATGCCCACACCCGAAATGACGCCGCCATAGAGTGTCGCGAGAAAGGCATCGTGGGTGAGCGGTTTCGTGAGATGTCCCATCCAATCGACGGTGACCGAGAATACCGCCACCGAGACGAGCGTACGCACCGTGAAGCGGAGACCACCGAGGTAGATGTAGCCGATGATCAGCAGCGGCACATTGAGCGCGAAGACCAGCAGCCCGGTTGGCAGTCCGAACAGGTAGTGGAGCACGATGGCCAGCCCGCTCACACCGCCGGACGAGATCTTCGCGGGGACGAGGAAGAACGCAAAGGCAGCGCTAAACAGCAGTGTGCCCGCGATTAGTATGAGGTAGTCGCGGACCAAACCGCGTATGGTCGCGTTCATCTACCCTCTCGCCAACGGCTTGTCGGTCGGCTACGGAGCATGGCCAACGTTGGTACTTAGTGTAGCTACTTCGTAGACGGTACCGCGCGCCGACGAAGGCTGCTTGCCGGTCTCCAGGCTTGGCCAAATCATCGTTAGAGCTTGAAAGGTTGAAGCACTGCGTATACTGTGATACACAACACGCAGTGATTCTTCGCGGATGCGTCTGGAGCGGGCCGGTCCCACGGTATCTCAGGCGCCGCATCGCAGCCCTATGACAGAGCGCGCTGATATTTGCCGATACATTTATCGGCCTACCACGCGTCCGCAAGAAGCCTCTTTGCTGATGCCGGATTGTGAGGCCAAAGGGGTGCATAGTATTGGGCCCGACCGCCAGTAAAGGAAGGCAATGATAGAAGAACAGGTCCGGCCGGCGTCTAGGCAGCGCTCGGCAGGATGGGATGGCCGGGATCTGCTCGACATTCGCAACCTCACCGTGGATTACATGACACCGCGCGGACCGGCGCGAGCCGTCGATAATGTGTCCCTTTCAATCGCGCCTGGTGAGGTCTTCGGGCTCGCCGGGGAGTCGGGCTGCGGCAAGAGCACCGTGGCTCACGCCGTGATGCGCTTGATCAAAGCTCCGGGGCAGATTAGCGGCGGCCAAATGGTCTTCCAGGGTCGCGACATTCTGTCCCTTAACCCCCACGATCTGCAGAAGTTCCGCTGGAGCCAGATTTCGATCGTGTTCCAGAGCGCCATGAACGCGCTGAACCCCGTGATGACACTTGGCGACCAATTATGCGATGCCATCCGCGCCCATGAGCCGGCGAGCAAGCGCCAGGCTATGGAGCGTGCGGCGGAGCTGTTTGACCTGGTTGGCATATCCAGTAGCCGCCTGCGCAGCTACCCGCATGAGCTCTCAGGCGGCATGCGCCAGCGCTCGGTCATCGCCATGGCCCTCGCGCTGAAGCCGTCACTGGTGATCATGGATGAGCCGACCACCGCGCTCGACGTCGTGGTGCAGCGGGACATCCTGCAACAGATAGAGGACCTGCAGGCCAAGTTCGGCTTCTCCATCATGTTCATCACGCACGATCTCTCGCTCCTGGTGGAATTTTCTACCCGCATAGCCATCATGTATGCCGGTCGCATCGTGGAGCTGGCGCCGTCGGGCGAGTTGTTCTCGCAGCCCAAGCATCCCTACACCGTGGGATTGATGAACTCCTTCCCTTCGATTCGCGGCGAAAAGAAGCATCTTCAGGGCATCCCCGGTACGCTTCCCGACCTGGTCGCTCCGCCACCGGGTTGCCG
>JAQBPC010000651.1 GCA_028287725.1 Chloroflexota bacterium
AACACACTTAGAGCAAGAACTACAAAGCAACAACCGTGCTACCATTGTTGTTGCTTTGCCAGTAGCCAAGAGACAAAACGAAACACGAACACGACCGTTGGCCCTTGCAGACACGTCTCAAGCACAGAATTTGGCGATCCCCCGGCAGCCAACACACCTGTCTGATTCGACGGCTCTGTTGGAACCAGTTCGCGCCGATCTTGTCAGTCGCCTGGTGGCGGAGGGTATCGCCGCGGCACGTGCTCGGGCTCTGGTGGCCAAAGCGCCACCAGAACGGATTGAGCGTCAGCTTGACTGGATCGATCGGCGGTCATGCCGCGACCGTGCGGCGACGCTGGTGCGGGCAATCGAGGAGGATTTCAGCGAGCCGGCTCGCCGCACTGACCGCGCTGTTGTGACCGCCTTTGATCAGGGCAAGTTCTACCGGGGTTCGTTCGCGCTGTGCCCAAGATGTGGTGCACGACCATGCGTTCCCGGATGTGATACGCCTCCAGAGTAGCGGTCGTTCTTCGGTCACGCTATCCTTGAACCTGCACCGATCCCGTTACGACATACGGTGGAGATCGGGTAAGACAGAACGGCCGAGTCCGATTGACGGTAGCGAAACCTATTTGCTGTGAGAGGATGCCTGTGGCTGACCAACTGATCGAATGCGTGCCGAACTTTTCGGAGGGCAGGCGTCCTGAAGTCATCAACTCGATTAGAGATGCAGTTGCCGCAGTCGAAGGGGTCAGGGTTCTCGACGTTCACGCCGATGCGGAACATAACCGTTTTGTCCTGACGTACGTTGTGCCCGAGTCGCGCGCAGTTGCCTCCGGATTGGCGGCGGCACGGGCTGCCGTGAAGTACATCGATCTGCGCACGCACGAAGGGGCGCACCCTCGTATGGGAGCGCTGGATGTATTCCCGTTTGTTCCCCTCGGCGACGTTCCCATGGCCCGCTGCGTGGAGCTTGCGGCCACCCTTGGGGAGGCCATTGCCGCGGAGCTTGAGATTCCCGTCTTCCTTTATGAGGAGGCCGCGCGACGCCCGGACCGTGCCAATCTGGAGAACATTCGGAAAGGTGGATTCGAGGCGCTCCGCGAGGCTTTGCCACATGATCCCGATCGTCGACCCGACTTTGGCCCGGCGGCCGTACATCCGAGTGCAGGGGCAATGGCCGTTGGCGCTCGCCGTCCGCTCATTGCGTTCAATGTCTACCTCGGCACGCCCGACCCGAAACTGGCCAAGGCCATTGCAAAGGCTATCAGGCATAGCTCGGGTGGCTTACGGTACGTTAAAGGCCTGGGCCTGGAGATGCCAGGCACGGGCGCCACGCAGGTAAGTATGAATTTGACGAACTACCGCGCGACCAGCATTGTGACCGTGATGGACCTGATTCGCGCCGAGGCCGCGCGCTGGGGCGTGCCGGTGCTCCGAACGGAAGTGGTGGGCCTGATACCTATGGATGCGATGCTCGACGCGGCACAAGCATTTCTTCAGCTGCGAGACTTCTCACGTGACCAGGTGCTCGAACGGCGATTGTTGCAAAGTTCGTGAGGTATGCCGGCTAATCGTCACCAGAGGCGTGCCGCGAATGCCCGCTCGCGCCGGCGCAACGAATCCGGTCGAGGGAGTCGCCGCTTCGGGCGTCGGGTCGTGCTCGCAAGTGCCGGCGTAGCCCTGACGGTCGCATCGATCGCGCTCATAACAAATCCACATGGCTTCCATTCGGCACGCGGCCTGTATTTTGCGCTTGTTCTCGGCTTTATACTTGTGTGTGCCGCCGTGTTTCCCATTTAAGTTAGGGGGGTGCAGGTTGCGAGCCCTGCTCGTAGTTCTCGTAGTCACATTGTTTGCCCTGATGTGCCCACCGCTGCCGGCAGCGCTTGTAACGGCCTCCGGCCTCGGTGGTGCGGTAACGATCGCCGGGGTCGTACCAGTCGCGGTACGCGAAGGCCTCGCCATGCGCGACATGATGCTACCCGCCAATACAGACCTGCACTTTGTACTCGGGCTCTCCTCGAGAAACCCCGCAGGTTTCGATGCGGCGCTACGTGCGGTCTATGATCCGCATAATCCGATGTACCGGCACTTTCTCGCAGCGGAAACGATAACCACCAGGTTCGGACCCGATCCCGCTCAAGTCCAGGCGCTCAAGCAGTGGCTCGTGTCTCAGGGCCTGCATCCCCAACCCTGGGCCGGCAGCATGCTTCTCGACGTACGTGGGACGGCTGCGCGGGTATCCACCGCATTCGGTATCGGCATGTGGCGCTACCGTCCGGCGGCACAGCTTGCGTTGAAATCGGCGGTATCGGTCGACGCGGCAAATCGAATCGTTCCATCGTTCGCGCCCGATCGAGATCCGCGCGTTCCTTCCCAATTCAGCGGTCTCATTACATCCATAGTCGGCCTGCAAGGCACTATTCAGCCGGTTGCACAGGCAGTGGCGCATGCAGCACCGGCTGCGCGACCTAGACGCGGACCCGCCGGCGGTTACGATCCCGCCCAAATCGCCGGAGCGTACGACTTCAAGCCGCTCTACGCGGCCGGGTACCATGCGGCGAATACACGGGTGGCAATCGTCGAGTTTGCTCCTTACGATCCGGCCGACATCCGGGCCTATGATACCTGGGCGGGTGTAAATTCCACGATTCATAATATTGCTGTAGGCGATAGTACCGGTAGCCACACGGGAAGCATCGAGGCAACGCTCGACATCGAATTGCTAAGCTCCACCGCGCCGGGTGCCACCATCGACGTCTATAACGCACCGAACGACGCTACCGGTGTTGGATTGCTCGATGCCTATAGCGCCGTCGTCAGTGCCGGCAATGCGCAGGTGCTTGGCCTTACCTGGGTCACTTGCGAGGCCGCGGCGCTACAGATAAAGGGCTTGGTGCCGGACGAGCACGCACTTTTCAAGCAGCTTGCTTTGCTGGGAACGACGATTGTCAGCGCGACCGGCGATGCAGGGGCATACGCGTGCAGCGACTCTCGCGGTGCTTCGACGAGTCTGGCCAGCCAGCCCACGGTAAACCTTCCCGCATCGGATCCGTATTCGTTGGCGGTGGCGGCAACCGACCTTACCGTGCGGACCACATCCGGCGTTTCGGCAATCGGATACGAGACCGCCTGGTCGTGCAATGCAACACATTCCCCCGCTTGCGCTCACACCGGTTTCAAGGGTCTCGGCAGCGGCGGCGGCGTGAGCACTGTGTTTCAGACTGGCGATACATATGGAGACGACATGTCCTGGCAAATCGGGCCAGGCGTCGGTAACAAGTTCTCCGGCGGCGCGCGACAAGTACCGGATGTGGCAATCTCAGGCAGTTCCGGTATTAGTATCTAGCATGAATATGCGATCTACTGGCAGCACAGCTGGAAGGTAGGCGGTGGTACGAGCGCATCCGCGATTCTCTGGGCTGCGCTGGTCCTGCTGACTGATCAGTATTTGGCGGCGCATAACAAACCGGACGCTGGATGGATAAACCCGCTGGTCTACAAGCTGGGCGCCACACTGCAGCCGTATCCGCCATACCATGACATTGTCGTAGGCGATAATCTGCTATTCAACGCGACGGCGGGCTGGGACCACGCGAGTGGTTGGGGTTCGCCCGATGCCTGGAATTTTGTGCTCGACATCGCGGCTGCCACCGGCAGCAACTCTGGCGCGACCCCCACGACGACTTCTCCTGGACCCGATGCCACGGCAACGAAAGCACCGAAACCGGATCCTACGGCAACCCCTTCCGCGACACGCACTGCATTGCCTACCTCGACCGCAAAACCTACGCCGACCGGAACTCAGCTTCCGGCGATCTCGTGTCCCGCCGTCGGTTTGGGGAACGGAGCATTTATGCGGGGCACCCTCGTCTGCTGGACATCCAACGGCAGGCCCGCTCCGCGCGTGGTCGCGGCGCCTGGACCGGGGCGACGATTCGCCGTGCAAATCGGTGGGGCTAGAGGGCAGCGCAGCGCGAGTAGCTTGAGCCAGAGCATTCTCCCGCCTGGCACGGCACATGCCACGCTACACGTCGAGTATTGGGTCGCGTCGTCTAACTCTGGCTGCTCATTCTATTGCCCGCGCAAATCGGTCCCCGCAAAGCCACTATTGACGCTCGTCACCTCTTCAAATGCCAAAACCGCGCGGCACTTTTCGTTGACTCCGCGTCGCGAGGCAACATGGACCACGTTCACGACCGCGCTAGCTCCGTGCCCGGTCCACGGTCACTGCCGGCCGAATCGTCTGACCATTACTGTGACCGTGCCGCCCCAACCATCCGGCATCCGCGAAGTGTTGTACGTTCGTGCCGTATATCTGACGTCCTAAGAACGTAGTTGTCGGGGCGTGAAAACCCGCAATTGACGGCCAGGAGCCTCCGAAGTACCTACCCGACTGTAGCTTCGAGGACTCATAGTTTGCGCCCGGGGCACCGTCACTCGGGAAGGGTCTTGGTTTGAGCCCGCTTCTGCTTCAAGTTTCGGTCTCAACCGACGATCCCGCACGCAATAGCAGGGTGGACACTCAGAGCAATTGTGCAGTGTTTCGTTTTGCGTGATTTCCTGCTTGAAAGCCGCGCGTTGTGGCTTAAGGGCTAGCCGCTATGGGTCATTGCCGTTTGGCAATGAACGAATCATACTAACTGCGAAGCGGGCTGAGCAATCCAATAAGTTATTGTCTTTTAGTAGCTATTTAGCAGTATATGAGCACCGAAACGGAGGCTACCGGTACTTGCCGATAGGATATAGTAGCCTCTGGTGTACCCTGCTTTGGCATGGGGATCGCGACTCTAACAGATAACCCTTGATCTAAAAGGGTCAGTGGTGCGAAGGGCCATGGACTATGCGTCTAGCTCGCACAATTTGGTTGTTTAGCCGTCGCGACCGGCCCGGTCAGGGCATGGTCGAGTTCGCGCTTGTGGCGCCACTGTTTCTGCTGTTCGTTTTCGGCATTATTCAGGTGGCATTGCTTTACTTCGTGAACTCCGCGCTTGCGCAGGCCGCCACCGATGGTTCGCACGTGGTTTCCGCGCAGTCGTCGAGCGGGCCGCTTGACTTGAATGGCGACCCCGATCAGACCAAATTCCTGGAGTCCTGGCAAGGTGATGGACCGGCTCTTTCGTACATCCAGGCGGCGATGGCGAGCCAGAATCTAAACAACATCCAGCAAATCGATATTTTCCCTGCGGATGTCAACGGTAAGGCTGTGCAGGTGACCATCAATGCAAGCCAGGATTTGCCGATAGCAAGTACTCAGACGCTCATGCTTGTAAATCAATATCGACTGTAT
>JAQBPC010000664.1 GCA_028287725.1 Chloroflexota bacterium
CACTCAACAGAATCGGGTCAAAGAATCGGCGCCGCTTAGTGCAGCATGAATTGGAGAGCACTCCAGCCCATGACTTCTCAAACGCCTACCGTCGTCTTTTTCCCCGAGGGCGCGTTCGGGCCGACGAACAATCTTGTCGGTATGGCCCATGTGCTCAAGCAACGCGGCGTTCGCTGCATTTTCGTCGTCGAGGAATCGTTCGCGGGCACACTCGTGGCGAAAGGCTTCGAGGAGCAGTTGATGCGTCTGAAGCCCAAGCCCGAGGTGGAGGAAGAGCCCGGGCAATTCTGGAAAGATTTCATCCGCGACACCGCGCCCCAATTCCGGAAGTCGCCGTACGACCAGCTCGAGACGCTGATCCAGCCGATTTGGGCGGAGTTGGTGGATGGCGCGAAGTATGTCAACGATCGGCTGAAGGAGATCTTTGACACGATCCGGCCGGACGTCATCGTGGAGGACAATGTGGTGGCGTTTCCGGCAGTTGTCAGCTCCGGTATTCCCTGGGTGCGCAGCGTCTGCTGCAACCCAGCGGAAATCAAGGACCAGGCCGTCCCGCCCGCTTTCTCCGGATTGCCCAGTGCCGACCCAACAGAGTGGAGCGCGTTCAGGCAGCGGTACTCGGAGCTGCATGCCAATCTGCACGCGGACTTCGACGCGTTTGCCCGCTCGCACGGTTGCCCTCCGCTCCCCAAAGACGAGTTCATGTACGAGTCGCCGTATCTGAACCTGTATCTCTACCCAGAGGCGGCTGATTACCAGCGCGCTCGACCATTGGGGCCGACCTGGCAACGACTCGACTCTTGTGTCCGCGCGACCGACGCCGCGTTCGACCTTCCGGAGCAACTGCAGGGGCCTGGAAAGCTCATTTATGTGAGCCTTGGCAGTCTCGGATCCGCCGACACGGATCTCATGCGGCGACTCATCGAGGTCTTCGGGGAGACGAAGCACCGCGTCATCATCAGCATGGGTCCCCAGCAAGGCGTGCTGACGCTCCCCAATAACATGTATGGTGAGCAATTCTTGCCCCAGCCATCGATCTTGCCAATGGTTGACCTGGTCGTCACGCACGGCGGCAACAATACGGTGACCGAATGCTTCTACTTTGGCAAACCGATGGTCGTCCTCTCGCTGTTCTGGGACCAGCACGATAATGCGCAGCGCTTGGACGAAACTGGCTTTGGCGTCCGGTTCTCTCCGGCGGGATTCGACGAGCGAGCTATGCTAGGGGCCGTCGATCACCTGCTGAGCGACGAGGTGCTGCAGGCGCGCATGCGCCGCATCTCGGCACAGCTGAAGGCGAATCCTGGCACGGTAAAGGCCGCAAACCTGATCGAGCGGCTTGCCAAAGAAAAGCGGCCAATCCTACGGTAGCGCCGTCTTGGGTGGCAGTCCGAGTGTCGCCTACCAGTCCGCCGCGTTGGGGATCAGCCGGACTTCCTGCAGGCGGCCGGCCGTGTCCAGCTGGATTGCGACGACGTCGACGCGCCACGCCTGGCTCTCCAGATCGTGCTCGGACAGATAGTGCCCTGCCGCCGCCACGACATGGGCAAGCTTGGCGGGCGTTACAGCCTCTTCAGGCACGCCAAACATAGTGCCGCGACGGGTTTTGACCTCGATGAAGGCCAATTCATTCCCGTCGCGGCACACAAGATCCACTTCACCGTCGGGGCAACGATAGTTCTGTTCGAGCACCGTATAACCGCGCTCCCGCAGAAACGTTACCGCCAATTGCTCGCCGCGGTCGCCAAGGCGCCGGCGAGCGTGCGGCATCCTATGCCTTGCTGGCGAGTTGCGGTGTCCGCTTTTCCTTGATGCGGGCCGACTTGCCAGTCCGCTTGCGGAGGTAGTAGAGCGCGGCGCGGCGCACGTCACCGCGGCGCACGACGTCAAATTTATCGATACGGGGCGAGTTGACCAGGAACGTGCGCTCTACACCAATCTGGCCACTAAGCCTGCGGACAGTGACGCTCTGGTCGACGCCTGATTTGCGGGTCCGGATTACCGTGCCCTCAAATACCTGAACGCGCTCCTTGCTTCCTTCGACAATGCGGACATGTACCCGCACCGTGTCGCCGGGATTGATCTCCGGTAAGCCGGTCTTTAGCTGACTCGTACGCACCAATTCGAGAACGTTGCTCATGACTAACTATCTCCCGCCAGCTCCAATTGAGGAGCGATCCGCGCGGGCCGCGGTGGCGGGATGAACCCGGCCTGCCGACGCACCTGCCCGCTGCTTTCAAAATTTAGGCAACCAGGAGACGATGGTAGCACACCCTGTTTCCCCACGCAAATGTGATAGGCGCGCCAGTCGCCGTGCCGCCCTGATTGCCTCCTTCGCGGGATGGAATTGCACGCCAATCCGTCTACATTCCTGGCAGTCGCGTGTGTTTCCGGCGCGCCTCAGTAGCCCATCGCGTAGGCGGTCTGTCCGCGCGGCGAGGCCGCGGCCTCGAGCCTACCGCTTTCGACGTCGATGCGCGCACCGCAGACCTGTCCATTGACCCAATCCGGCGCCGTATCCACTCGATGACCCATACCCGCCAGCGCGGCGCGGGTCTCCGCATCAATTCGCCCCTCGACCTCCAGGCTTCCCAGCTGGGTCTCACGGGGATAGAACGACGACGGCAGATGGTCGGTATGGAACGTGGCCGCATCGGCCGCGGCCTGGAGATCCATGCCGAACTCCACAACATTCAGGAAGAACTGCAACGTCCATTGATCCTGCTGGTCACCACCAGGCGTGCCAAACACCATGTAGGGCGCGCCCTCACGCATCACCAGGGACGGGGTCAGCGTTGTGCGGGGCCGCTTCCCAGGCGCGATGCAATTGGGGTGCGCTGGGTCTAGAGAGAACATCTGGGCACGCGTGCCGAGAGGGAAACCCAGCCCTTCGACAACCGGTGAGCTCGGCATCCAGCCGCCGGAGGGCGTGGCGCTGATCATCAAACCGTCGGCGTCGATTGCATCCAGGTGCGTGGTATCGCGCCGATGCACCCCGCCATCGTTCAATGGTGCGGTGGCCGACGTGTCGATTTCGCCGGGCCGAATCTCCAGCGATGCCCTGGCAGCATCGATCAGCGCGCGGCGCTCATCCGCATACGACCGCGACAACAGGCGCTCCATCGGCACCTGGGCGAAGAGGGGGTCGCCATAGTAGCGGTCACGATCCGCGAATGCGAGCTTGGCAGCTTCCACGACCGTATGAATGTAAGCAACCGTGTTGTGTCCCAATCCTCGGAGATCGAAGCCTTCGAGCAGGCGCAACTGCTGTAAGAACACCGGACCCTGCGACCATGGCCCGCATTTATAGACCTCGTAGCCCCGGTAATCCGCGCTTACCGGATCCTCGATTCTGGTCTCGTAGCCGGCCAGATCCTCGTAGGCCAGGAGGCCGGAGTTGGAAGCACCGGAATGGTCGAGCACGGAGGTTTCCGCGGCGAAGCGAGCGATCGCTCGAGCGATCGGTCCGCGATAAAAGACGTCGCGTGCCGCGCGGAGCGCCGCGCGCCGGTCCGCGCCGCTTCGCAGCGCTGCGTCCTCTGCTTCTACCGTCCGGCTAAAGCTGGCAGCCCAATCGAGCTGGCGGAAACGATCGCCGATTTTCGGTACCGATCCGCCCGGGAGGTATATCGCGGCGGAGGTCGGCCACTGTGTTGCAAACTTCTCGGAATGCTGGATGATAGAGCGTTGCAAGCCGGGATACATGGCGAACCCGTCTGAGGCGAGCTCGAGCGCCGGCTCAATAACCTCGCGCAGGGTCAGTGTGCCGAACTCCGCCAGAACCGTGAGCCAGGCATCGAACGCGGCCGGCACCGTGGCGGCGAGCAGCCCGTTTCCGGGGATCAGCGTGATACCCTTGTCGCGAAAAAATTCGACCGTGGCGCGGGCAGGCGCGGTGCCCTGGCCGCTGATTGCCACGACGCGGTGAGACTTTGGATCATGGATGAGCATGGGAACCTCGCCGCCGATCCCGTTGTCCTGCGGCTTCAAAACGGACAATGCGAGGCCCGTGGCTACCGCGGCGTCGACCGCATTGCCGCCCCGAGCATACATGCGCATGCCGGCCGCGGTGGCGAGGTAGTGGCCGGACGTGATGACACCACGCCGCCCCATGATCACCGGTCTTGTCGTAAATACGGCCCCTGAAATTTGAAGATCCGCGCTGGGACTTGCTTGCGATTGCTCCGTCATACTTCCCTTTCGATCCCTCGCGAAAACGCTCGGCGCGAGCTATCACGCATTGTTGTGATGACGGCGCGCACGGTAGTAGCGGGCAGTTCCTGGCGCCATCAACGCCAGGGTAGTGCCTGCAACTATGATACAAGGGAGGGGCCGCACGCGCTTCCGCGTAGAAAGCGCGCAAACGAGCAGCGCGAAGTTCTGACTGGCGCCATATTACGTGCCGGATACGAGCAGAAGCTCCAGGCGACCTCGGCGCTCGCTACTTGACGGCGCCCATGGTGAGTCCCCGCACGAGAGCGCGTTGCGCGGACCAACCGGCGATAAAGACCGGGGCGATGGCAATTGTGGAGGCAGCCGACATGCTGGCAAGGCTCTGACCGTGGCTGCTCATGAATCGCACCAGGTAGATGGGGAGCGTTCCTGCATTCCCTGCCGTCAGCATGTAGGCGAGGAAGAATTCATTCCAGGAGAATATCAGGCAAATCAGGCCGGTTGAGGCAAGGCCAGGGCCACTAATAGGCAGTACCACCCGTGTCAGAATCGTGCCGACACCGGCGCCGTCAACCCCCGCTGCTTCAAGAATCGGCCGCGGTACCTCCGTGAAGAACGAGTGCATCATCCAGATGACCAGCGGCATGTTCATAGCCGCGTAGAGGAACACCATGCCCAGACGCGAGTCCAGCAGGCCGATGTTCCGATAAATGACAAAAATGGGAACGATGACGCCGACGATCGGCATCATCTTCGTGGAAAGGACCCAGGTGAGCGTTCCTTTCGTCCGCTTCGTGCTGTAGATCGCAAGGCTATACGCCGCCGGCACGCCGAGCAAGAAGGCCAGGACGGTAGAACCAATGGCGAGAATCACAGTGTTTTTAAAGAAGTCAAAGTAATCCGTCTCGAGCAGCGCGCTGTGATAGTTAGCCAAGGTCGGGTGAAAGAACAGCAGAGGTGGCGATGCGCCCGCATCCACCTCCGTTTTGAAGCCCGAGAGCAAGGTCCACAAGATCGGGAAGAAGAAGATAAAGGCAATTGCATAGGTGGCAAGCGTCAGGAGGGGGCCGACGAGCGATTGCATCTGAGGCGTGCGCGACGCTTCGCTTTGCTCCGCCGGCACCGCACGTCCAGCAATTCCAGAACCGATCATGCCTGACCCTCCCGAAATGTGCGCACCAGCAAGCGCAGTAGGCCGGCCGCGATGAGGGACGCGAAGACTACCGCGAGCACGCCGAGCGCGGCTGCGCTCCCGACGTCGTTGTAGTCGTGAATCGTTTGATACACGTAGTACGGCACGGTAGTAGATTCGGTACCCGGCCCACCCTGGGTCGCCACGCGAATCTCGCCAAACAAGTTCAACACGTAGATCGTGCCCAGGAGAATACAGAGCTCGATGTACCGCGCAAGCAGCGGCAAGGTAATGTGCCGAAACTCAGCCCACCCGGCAGCGCCATCGATTCGCGCCGCCTCGCGAACCTCCTCCGACATGCCCTGCAGGCCCGCCAGCAGGATCAGCATCATGAACGGCGTCCATTGCCACGATGCGATTGCCACGATGGACAGCTTCGGATAGCTCGTGAGGAAATCTACCCGAGCTAGATGCAGGGATGTCAACAACCAATCGAACAGGCCTATGATCGGATCGAGGAAGAAGTTCTTCCACACCACGGCGTTGACCGTAGGCATGACGAAGAACGGCGCGATCATCAGCGCGCGTACCACGCCGCGACCGAAAAACTTCCGATTGAGCAGCAGCGCAAAGCCCAGTCCCAGAAGCAGCGATACGGCGATGATCAGCACTGTGATGATCAGGGTGGTGAGCACCGCTTGCTGGAAAACGGTGTCCTGCGTGATCGCATACTTGAAATTTTCGATCCCGACCCATGGTCGCCCGAGATCGGGCTGGTCGAGGATCCATTTGTGGACGCTGTACCACAGCGTCAGGATGAATGGAGCCTGCGTGAGCACCGCCAGATAGATGATGGCAGGAAGTAGTAACAGCAATCGAGCAGGTATGCGCGGAGAGCGTATCCGCCCTGTTACGCTGCTGCTCGCCGCGTCCGGGACGCTAATCGTACTTGCGCTCATGCCAAACATCCCTCGCCATGCCTAAGACGTTGGGCAGTGGTCGTGCCGTTTGGCGTGGCCACTGCCCGAGAACGCCAGATGCGCCGTTACTTCAGATAGCCCGACTGCGTCATGATCCGAGTCACCTGGTTCTGTGAGAGGGTCAAGGCGGCGTCCACGGTGGTGCCGCCCGAGAGCACTCCGGACAGGTTCTGGGTAACGCGGTCACCTATTTGCTGGAATTCAGGGATACCCACAAATTGCACGCCCACATACGGAACCTTGTGCAGCGTGGCATTTGTCGGATCGGCGGTGTTCATCGAATCAAGGATGATTTTCCAGTACGGCGCCGCCTGCTGATACGACGGATTGTTGAAAGTGGAGAGGCGCGTACCTGGCGGCACATTGCCCCAGCCCTTCTTGGCTGCGATCAGCTTGATGTAATCCTTGCTGGTCGCCCATTGCAGGAACTTGAAGGCCTCGGCTTTGTGCTTGCCGGAACTCTCCATCGCCAGCGACCAGGCCCATAGCCAGTGCGAGCCCTTCGGCGTCGCCTTCGTTGGGGAGAAAGCAAAGCCCACTTGACTGGCTACCTTGGACTGAGATGCGTCGGTCACCAGGCCGGCAGCCGACGTAGCATCGACCCACATCGCGCCCTTGCCCTGGGAGAACGCGCGCTCGGATTCGGTAAAGCCGGCATTGGCCGCGCCGGGCTCACCATAGCTCTTGAGCAGATTGAGATAGAAGGCGATCGCATCCTTGGTTGGGCTCGTGGTGAGCTGGGGCTTCCAGCTCATGTCAAACCAGGAGCCGCCGAACGTATTGATCACCGTCGTGAGTGGCGCGCCCATCTCGCCCCAACCAGGCGTGCCGCGCAACACGATGCCGGCAGTGCCTTTTCCCGGATTGCTGAGTTTCTTGGCGAAAACCGCGATCTGGTCCCAGGTGGGATGTAAGGGCATAGTCAGGCCGGCAGCCTTGAAAATAGACTTGTTGTACATCGTGAAGCTGCTCTCGCCATAGAAGGGCAAGGCATACAGGTGGCCGTTATAGGAAAGGCCCAGGCGCACCTTAGGCAAGAGATCGCTCTTGTCGTACGCAGCCGCGGCGGCCGCTGAAAGGCCCGAGAAGTAGGGGTCGAGATTGACGACCCAATTCTTCTTGGCCCAGATCGGAACTTCGTAGGTGCCGACCGTTGCCAGGTCGAACTGGCCACCACCTGTAGCCACGTCGGTGGTCACCTTGGCGCGAACATCGTTCTCGGTCAGGGTCACGTACTTGACGTTTATCCCGTACTTCTTCGTGAAGTCCGAGGTCACGCCCTCCATGTCGAGCATTTGGGGATTGTCGACCGTGGCGATGGTCAACGTGACCGCAGCGTGGGCTGGGGCGGCTCGTAGAGCCTGGGCTGGGAAGATAAGACCTGCACACATTGCGACCAATGCGCAACGCGTGACCATGCGCTGAACAGACATTCGCCTCTCACTTCCACTACGCGTTGTCAAGCCAAGGAACACTAAGTGACCCGTGCATGCCATACAGTGACTCTGTGGACGTTGTGAGCGGTCTCTCAGTAGATTCTCACCTCTTTCTCGCTAGCGTGCCAGGCATCGTCGCCCTCCGCATCGCTGCAGGCCCAAACGCATGGGCCCAATCCCAATCGGCCGGCCATCGTGTCGGCGAGTACGGCGCAGAGAACAGGTCGCGCATCGAGACTTACTTAGTTTATATTGTTATCTAAGTGGGCGCCATCGTAGCATGCGGTATTTTGCATGTCAATACGTGGTCGTCGGTCCAACCTCTCGCGGCATACTTTTGCTGCTGTAACCAGTCGATGAACATGCTGTCTTAAAATGCTAGACGATCCGGTGGTAATTGATACCGGATAAGACTACAGGCGCCAGTACTGAGTGCCAGGAGGTGCGTTTGCCTATACACCACGGGACCCGAGCAACACCGAAAAAACCCGCGCCTCGCCTTTCGGGGAGTGGGCCGGGCGACGTTCGACGGCATAATCGGGCCCTGATATTGCGCACTATCCGAGACAAGCCCGGCGTCTCTCGCGCCGAGCTGGCGCGGCTCAATGGACTCTCCGGCCCTGCTGTCTCGTTGATAGTCAACGAGCTGCTCAATGCCCTGCTCATCCGTGAGGATGGGCCCGCGCTATCTACCGGCGGCAGGCGTGCCACAACGCTGCGGGTGGCAGAGAACGAACGATACATCCTCGGCGTTGACGTAGCCCGGCACTACATTCGCGTCGCAATCACCGATCTTAACGCCACAATCCTGCAGCAAACCACGGTGCCTCCTGGCGACGATCCCGACCCTCAGGTGAACCTGCAAGGCCTGATAGATCTCGTTGGCCGCGTGATCGACGATGCGGAAGGGGTCAAGGAGCGCCTCTTAGGTATCGGCATCGTCGCACCTGGCCCGCTTCACACGTCGACCGGTGAGCTGCTTGGCGTCACCAATTTTCTGAACTGGCAGCACCTCAGACTCCATTCCGCGTTCGAGGAACGTTTCATGGTTCCGGTGCGCGTCGACAATGATGCTAATGCCTGCGCGCTCGCGCTGCACTGGCTAGGAGCTGGGCGTAACCTCAGGGACTTCATCTACTTTGCGGTCGATTCCGGAGTTGGCGCGGGCGTGGTCCTCAACGGCGAGGTGTATCGTGGCGCACACGACCTCGCGGCTGAAATAGGGCATACGACAATCGACATGAATGGACCAATGTGCCCGTGCGGGAATATAGGCTGCCTTGAAATCTACACGACACTTCGTGCTACCCTGATGCGCTGGCGTGGCGACGAGCAGCCGGCCACGGCGGCCGACGAGGTTCGAGAAGTAGAAGCACTTATCGCCGCCGCCCGATCGGGGGATGTGAAGGCTCTTGGGGCAATTACCGAGACTGCACGGTATCTCAGTTTTGGCGTGATCAACGCCATCACGCTCTTCGATCCAATGGTCGTGTTCATCGGGCGCGAGCTTGCCGCCGCTGGAGACATGCTGGTGGACCCAATTCGCGACGCGGTATCGCGACGCGGCCTAACGCCAACCGGACGCGCCGTGCCCATCGAGCTCGATCCGCTTGGTCAGAATACACCGCTCCTCGGCGCCGCCTGCCTCATACTGTGCGAGCTGTTTGCGGACAGCGATCTGCTCAGCAGCCTGGTACGACGAGGATAAGTCGCTGGGGGCTGCTCAACGTGCGTTCAAGTTAGTGTGCCGGCCGGCCAAGTAGCTACCTGGCAACCCGGCTCGAGGGTCGCCGATATCGTTGCTCAGATCGCTCCATCCGCCCGCAGGCGAGTGATGTCCTCCATCGAGTAGCCGAGCTCCAGCAGCAGCTCATCGGTATGTTCACCGTGCAGAGGTGGATGCCGATCGATGCCGGGCGGATTCTCCGAGAACTTAAAGGGGAAGCCCACCATGCCAATCGTGCCGGCGGTCGGATGCGCGATACGCTGCACCATCTCCCGCGCCAGCACTTGCGGGTCGTCAAATACCTGATCGACCGTATTGATTGGTCCACTTGGAAGGCCCGCTGCGAGTAGGGCATCCGTCCAGTGACCGACCGTCGCCCGACCAAAATACTGCTGCAAGATTGGTAGTAATTCGCTGCGGTTCGCGACCCTGGCCTGGTTTGTGGCGTATTTTGGATTGCCGGCCAGCTCGCTGCTGCCGAGGATCTCGCATAGCCGCACGAACTGACCGTCGTTGCCAATCGCTACGGCAATATAGCCGTTCGAAGCGCGGAACGTCTGGTAGGGAACGATATTTGCATGAGCGTTCCCATGGCGGGTCGGGGGTTTCCCCGAATTAAGATAGTTGCTGGCGATGTTCACCAGCATGGCCACGCCCGACTCGAGCAGTGATACATCCACGCGCTGACCGCGACCCGTCCGCTCGCGCGCGTGCAGGGCGCCGAGCACCCCTACCGCGCTGTAGAGCGCCGTCACCACATCCACCACTGCCACACCCAGGCGCATCGGCTCCCCTTCGGGCTCGCCGGTGATACTCATCAGTCCAACCATTGCCTGGAGCACAAAGTCATAGGCGGGTCGGTCGCGATACGGTCCATCGGGGCCGAAGCCGCTGATGGCCAGGCGCACCAGGCGCGGCTGCATACGAGCGAGCGTCTCGTCGTCCCGACCAAGCCGCTCTAGCGTGCCGGCCTTAAAATTTTGGATGAGTACGTCGCTTTGCACGATCAGCTGATCCAGAATCCTGATCCCATCGGGGTGCTTCAGATTCAAGGTCATGCCGCGCTTGTTTCGGTTGAGGCCGAGGTAATAAGCGCTCTCGCCGCCGGTGTATGGCGGGCCCCAGGTACGAGTCTCGTCACCGCGCGTCGGCTCCTCAACCTTGATCACCTCCGCGCCGAGATCGCCCAGGAGCATCGCGCAGTACGGTCCGGCCAGGACCCGGGACAGGTCGAGTACCTTCAAGCCCGTGAGCGGGCGATCGGGATTAGCTGCCATTTAACAATCTGCTCGTATCTACTACTTCCAGATCAGCCGCGGTAATGCGATTCAACTGGTGCAAGTCATCGTCGTTCCAACGCTTGTCGGGCGACCCGCTTATATAGAACGGCGACCCGTTGTCGGCAAGAATCATCCCGTATCTCTTGAGTGCTGTCAGGACGACGCGCGCCTGCGGCCCTGCCCAGCTGATATCAACCGACGCCTTCAACCGCACTCGAACGCCCATCGGCGGCAAAAGTGTGCTGGTGAGATTACTCGCGTCGTGGCGAGCTGGGTAGATATGCGCTTTCTGGGTTCGCTGCGCCGTGAAGCGCAGGGCGTGGTCAATGATCCCACGCGCAACCTCGTCGTAACGAGCGAGGCCCGGCAAGATGGGCAGCCCGGCTGCATCGGCGCTCGTCCATCCTTGCGGTCGCAAAGCGTTGGAGCGGAGATTCCAAATGGCGCCTGAGCCCGCTTGCCATCCATTTCCCTGGCGTCGCACGGCATACAGCTCATACAACACACATGTATCGCGGTTCACGAGGAGCACGTGTGCGTCGCTGCCATTCTCTATCAGTGGGTTCGCGGGAATCGGATATGGACCTTTGTCGGACTCGCTCGCGTAATCAAAGCTTACGCCGACTTTTGCCTGCTTGCCGCCCACCGTTGAAAACGGTATTCCATATAGCCCTTGTGATGAGAAATCGGGATGCAGACCTCGGCTCGGGCTGATGGACTGCAGCAGCGCCGCAGAGTTGCGCGCAACCGGCAACCTGGAAATGTCGCGGTTCCATACGTTACTTGCCGGGAAAATTGGGCACTTTGGCGCACCAGGAAGGGAAGAATCGGCACGTACCGTGGCAGGAGCACCGGCTCGTGCCTGTCCGGGCACCGGCGCAACTGCCAATACTATGCAGAACGCAGCCACGGCTCGACGTCGCAACAATACCCCCTCTTACTTGAGATCCAGGGCGATCGGGGCAGTTTCCGTGTGTAGGAGTGTAAGGGGATATGAAAGCGCCGGACAAGAACGGCGTGATTTATACCGTGCCGCCTTGTGGGGCGATAACCAACGCGATAGACTTAATGCGATCGCAGTGTGCCGCCCAAAAGTGCGACGTCGGCACCACAGTTTGGAGTTAAGCATCGATGACTTATGTGATTACTGAGCCTTGCATCGGCGTTAAGGACGCCTCCTGCGTGGCAGTATGCCCGGTTGACTGCATCTATTCGACCGACGAGGCAGAAATGTACTACATCAATCCCGATGAGTGCATCGACTGTGGCGCATGCGAGCCGGAGTGCCCGGTAAACGCTATCTTCGCCGAAGATGAAGTCCCGCCGGACCAGGTTAGGTTTATCCAGATCAACGCGGACTACTTCCGCGACAAGTAGTCATCTACCGGCGTAGCCCCCGCGATCGCTGCCAAGTCAGCGCTAGCGGGGGCTACAATTAGCTCGACCAGGTACGCTCGCGGTCTGTCGAGGCCCGGGCCTATTGCTCGCTCGCGTTCGGCTGAGCACTCTCGCGCACGACAAACACGCGAGATGTGGCATGCTCGAGGACATAGGGCACGGTTCGCCCCATATCAAAACGACCAAAGCGGTAGCGCGGTACGAGCCCCATAATGATCATCGAACAGTCGCGATCGCGTGCTTCATCCACAATGCCGGGCCCAGCATCACGCGCCTGCACCACTTCCGCCTCGACATCATAATTCACTTCCTCGGCGGCCTCGATCGCGCGGTCGAGTATCGCGTCCACTTCCGCATCCTGTAAATGCGCGTCGAGTGGCAAGTTGCGCGGTACCTCCATGACATGCACCACGAAAACCCGGCCTTTGCTGTGCCGGGCCATGAAGCAAGCCATGCGTACCAGATCAATGTCAATGAGACTGCCGGAGAGCGCTACAAGGATATTCCGGGAACCCGTTAACCCCCGTTTCGCCAGCTGTCGGGAATCTTTGTCAGTTAAGGAAACCAAGTTATTTCTCGCATAATTTCTTCAATGAAGGCCGGCATCCTGAAACGTGTCGGCTCGAAGGCATCGTTGCCCGCCACTCATAGTACACCGTCTTGGTATGGCCGTGGCGATTCAGGGCAATTTGGCGCGATTCCGCCACAGCACTAAACGGGCAAGTCCATTGAGAAGTAACAAGACAGCGATTCCCAGCGCAACCGGGCGATCCAGAGCAGACGGCGCTACCAACGTCCCAACAATCAACGCGAGCGCGGCGACAAGCGAGAAGGCTGCGAGTGGCAGTTGCGCGCCTTGCCGTCCCAGGGCTTTGAAGAGATGCGCGATCACGATCGTGAAGTACCCCACAGTGCTTCGATCGTATCGTGATAGGTCCGGTGCAGCGCGTCGTACATGCGCGCGTTTTCTATGGCCAGGGCACAAATATCGGCGAGCGCTTGCAGGAACTCTACTTCATCAGTAGCAAACGTGTGCTTCTCACCGGTATAGACACGCATCACGCCGATCGGCTGATCGTGGCGGATCAGCGGAGCACAGAGCACAGAGGAGATACCTTCGCGCATCAACTCCTCTGGATATTGAAGGCGCGTGTCGATAGCCACATTACCCACTGAGACCATTTTCCCAGTCAGTGCTTCGCGGTCAATGCTGCTGGCATTGACCTCGACCGGTCCCTTATGAAGGTACCGGTCGCTCAAGCCATACGAATTGACCAACTCCAGCACATTCCCACCCGGATCCAGCAATCGAAGTGCGCAGGCCCGTGCAGTCATCGCTTCGGCCACGCTTCTGACCACGGCGTCCAACGTGTCATGGAGATCGAGCGACGAATTTACCAGCAGGGCGACACGATACAGGGCATGATAAAAGGCTTCATGGTCACCTTGCATTGGCCCAACCTTTGTGTGGCAAGCGTTTCATCTATGGTAGTAATTCTGTGGTTGGACGGCAATGCAACGCAGGTACCCTATTGGGCCGATCCGGCGGTGGGGTGACGGTGGCTGAGCTTACGTCTTAACGCCCACCTGCCAAAAGCGTACGATATAGTCTATGGCCGAGACGACCGTGATTACCGTCGCAAGCCAAAGACCGATTTGGACCCAGACAGGCGGCGAGTGCAGGGGATAGAGGAGTGCGGCGAGCAGCGCCACCAGGGTCACCGCCGTTTTCCATTTACCGAGTTGACTTGCCGATATGACGATGCCCGACGCGGCCGCCTGACTGCGCAGCCCCGAGATCACAAACTCGCGGGCGACAATGACCGCCGCCATCCAGGAGGGGACCGCGCCAGTCCCTACAAGCACGATTAGAACGGTGGACACCAGAATCTTGTCGGCCGCGAGATCGATAAACACGCCAAGCGTGCTGACCACCTGCCAGCGACGGGCCAGATAGCCATCGAGATAATCGGTGATTGCCGCAAGAGCGAAGATTGTTGCCGTTAAGAAGCGGAGGCCTTCCGCGTCGATGAGCAAGAGCACGGCAAGTACCGGCGAACTCAGAAGTCGATAAACGCTGAGCCAGTTTGGCAGCTCACGTTGAGCACGCCGGGACCGTACCGGCACGCTACTCTTCGCACCGTCAGGCTGTGGCGACGCCGTCATAACCGCGCCTGCGCCGTGACCAGTGGAACCCGCAATCTAAACAGGCTCGGTAGGCGTTCGAGCATCGAGCCTACTCCATTACCGATAATTCACAAATTGAAGCGGAACCGGATAATCCTTCTCGCGGAGCGCTGCCTGCACACCTTGCAGATCATCTTTACTCTTGCTGCTGACGCGCACGGCGTCACCCTGGATTTGCGACTTCACCTTTGGGAAATTATCACGCAAGAGTTTGGTAATCTGCTTGGCAAGATCCTGGTTGAGCCCCTGTTGCAGCGTTGCGGTCTGCCGTACCGTACCCCCGGCTGCGTCGTCCGGCTCCTCAAACTTGAGGATTTTCAGCGAGAGCTTTCGGGCTACCATTTTTGACTGCAGGATGTCGCGCACCGCGGTAAGCGCCATCGTCGAAGGCGCTTTGAACTCGATCTCAGTCTTCTCCAGCTCGATGGTCGCACCGGAGTCTTTCAAATCGTAGCGCGTGTGAATCTCACGAAGCGCCTGATCGATTGCGTTTACCAGTTCCTGGTGATCAAACTCCGACACCACATCGAATGAGGCCTCGGCTGCCATTCTTTGATCCTTTCCATTTCTACTGTAAACCTAGCAGGTACGACTTTTCCCCGCCGCCTCGCCATCGTTCGTGGTAGCCAGCCGTGATCCGTACGCGGCCAGATAGCATGTACGCCATCTCACCTCAGATGGTACGCCTTCGGCCAGACGATGTCAGGCGCCGGCAGGATAACCGTGCCGGCGCGTAACTGCACCGTGTGACAATGCGTAGCAGGTGCACGCCTCGCGGCGCGACAGGTGACTCCGTTTATATTACGTGCAGCGCAAAGAGCGCTATGGTAAGGATGATGATCAGCAACAGCGTCAGCGCCACATAGGTAAGTGGGGTCAGCCGTGTCGTCGTGCTTACCTGCGATAATGGTCGTGTCGCCACTGCCGCTGGACGAGCATCACGATAGAGCGTGAGCGTCTGGTCCGGGTCGAGGTCCAGCCACAACGCGTAGTTGCGGATCGCGCCCT
>JAQBPC010000669.1 GCA_028287725.1 Chloroflexota bacterium
GCCTGCTGATGGCCACCAAAATTCATCAACAAGTCCGAATTGGCGCGCAGCGCATCGAGCATTGCGAAGGATGGCGTACCCCGCACGCATCCCCGAACCTCATCCCCGCTCGGTTGCAAGACGATGACGGGCCTACCATATTCCTCCGCCAATTTTCCGGCGAGTATCCCTATTGCGCTTGATGCCTTGGGATCGACGTGAACGACGATGATTCGATCGTAAAGGCGCGCATCTTGGCGGCACAGCTCTTGTTGGCATGCAGCGTATGCCTGCTGGATCAAAACCTGGCGCTCAGACTTTCGCTCCTCAATCAACGCCGCAAGTGCTTCCGCATCGTCAATTGTCTGCGCCGTCAGCAAAGCGTAGCCTAGCGATCCGTCTCCGATCCGGCCGGCGGCATTGATTCTCGGACACAAACTGTAACAAACGTCGGACGCCGAAAGCGTTCCACAACGCAGACCAGCGAGCGAAATGAGAGACTGGATACCCGGTCGCGCCGCACGATTCAACACGCGAAGTCCATGCCACACCAATGACCGGTTCTCATCGACCAAAGGAACCATATCGGCAATAGTGCCGATCGCTACGAGATCCAGCAGCAGTCGCGCGAGTTCATCCCGTAATCCCGCGCGTCGATACAATGCTTGAGCTAGCTTGTAGGCAACGCCAACACCCGCAAGGTGCTTACATGGATAGCTACAATTTGACTGTAGGGGATCAATGATTGAAACCGCCGATGGGAGGTTCGCCGGCGGCGCATGATGGTCGGTGACGATGACGTCCAAGCCGGCCAACTTCGCGGCCTCAATTTCTTCCGCACTGGATATACCGCAGTCAACGGTGATAATCAACGATGCGCCACGCGCCTGAAGATAATTCAGGACATCACGCTGTGTGCCTGCCGCCTCAACCTGCCTGTTCGGAATATAGGGTATCGCTCGTATGCCGGCGGCAGTTAGTGCTTCGACGAGAAGCGCCGCGGCTGCGATTCCATCGACGTCCGAGTCGCCGTACACGGCCACCAGTTCCCCTACGGCTCGAGCCTGTAGAATCCTGGTAACTGCCACGTCCATTCCAGTCAGCAAGAATGGGTCATAGGTTGGGCCACGATTCGGGGTGAGAAATTCGTCTAATGTGGGTGCGGTTATGCCCCGGTTGTGAACGAGCTGCGTCACCAATGCCGACAGCGCGGTTCCCGCACGCTCAAGTTCAGGCGCGGGAGTGCTGGTGCGCTGTAAATTCTGCCAAACCGACCGAGTGGCTTGCACCATTCACTCCCAGCAATGCACATCGCATCGGGCGTCTCGCCCGGCTTTCCAAGAAACGGGTTCCGAGGCGTATTCTACGCACAGCAAGCCGCCCGTAACCAACCGGCAAGCTGCCTGACCACATTGGACATATTGACGTAAACCGGATTGTACGCGTGTTCCAGTCTACGAGCAAGGCCGCACCGAGTCGTGCTGATATAATCACCTGTAAGCCACAGGATTAGGAGTACCATATCATGACACCAAGTGCGGACCACCTCGCTTCGCAAATTCAGGAGACGGTCACCTCGCTGTCTGAAATGGAACGCCAGCTAAGAACAACTCAAGCCGAGGTGAGTGGCCTGGGATTCTTTGCGCGAGGCTTTGTCGAGAAGGACATCAAAGGCAATACCGGCCGAAGCTTCGGCGATTGGATAACCGCTACCGAACGTCTGCGTGCTGCGCTTAGCGCCGCGCAACAAGGGAAGCCTTCCGAGGCGCTGCGAGTTATCGCCGATGAACTACCTCGCATCGCGTCATTGCGCCAATATTTGCAACGGGCTCCCCAGAAGATCAACATTGTGCCGGCCGCGGTGCTCAAACCGCAGCAGCGCGCAGATTTTTTACAACACGTCAGCGCGCAAGAGCAAAGTCTTCAAGAGCTCGAAACAAAGTTGCAGGCAATTTCTAGCGCTCTCTCACAGACGCGCTAACCATGCAACATGCGGGATGACGCCGGGTACTGGGTTGCTTGGAGCAAGATCACCGGTATCGGCGCCAGCCGACTTCGCAGACTGTGGGAGCACTTTGGCGACTTAGATCGAGCATGGCATGCGCCGGCCGCCGAGCTACTGCGTGCCGGTCTCGATCAGCGCACCGTGCAGGCCGCTGCCGCGGAACGTGGCTCCCTAAACCCGATCAACGAGTTTGCGAAGCTACAAAGCACTGGTACCGAACTAATAACCGTCGCCGATGCCGAATACCCAGCACTTCTCAGGACCGCGGACGGATCGCCGGCGATTCTCCATCTCCATGGCGCACTTGTACCGGAGGATGAGGTCGCGATAGCCGTTGTTGGGAACCGCGCCATCACCAGCTATGGAAAGCAGGTCACGCTTCAGCTTGTTGGCGGGTTGGTTCGACACGGCATCACCGTAGTGAGCGGATTGGCGAGAGGAGTAGACGCTGTAGCCCACCGCGCGGCGATCGACGCTGGAGGCAGAACCATCGCCGTACTGGGCTCCGGCCTAGATTATATCTATCCAGCCGAGCACCGGGGGCTCGCGGCCGACGTCGCTCGGCATGGCGCCCTGATATCGGAGTTCGCGCTCGGAACAAAGCCGGATGCGCCGAACTTCCCCATGAGGAATCGCGTGATTTCCGGCTTGAGCCTCGGCACGCTTGTTATCGAGGCAGGTGAGACGAGCGGCGCGCTCATCACCGCAACACGGGCACTTGAACAAAATCGTGAAGTCTTTGCGGTACCTGGAAGTATCTACGCGCCGCGTTCTGCCGGCACCAACCGGCTAATCCGCCGTGGCGAGGCAAAACTCGTCACATGCGTTGAAGACATCCTCGAAGAAGTGAAACTTGAGACCAGGCCGCAGCAGCTCGCCATGGAGCTGGTGCTAGCGCACGATGGAACCGAGGACCGACTCCTCAAACAAATTGGTCACGAGCCAATTCACGTAGATGCTCTCACCCGCCTAACCGAATTACCGGTAAGCGTGGTCAGCAGTACCCTCGCTATGCTCGAGCTACGAGGTATCGTGCGGCAAATATCGCCGATGCAGTACGTTCGAGCCCGCTAAGCCTAGCCTACGAACGTACTGGTCGGCGTAGCGGACCCTGGTGTGCTGACCGGCGTTTGCTGCGTAGTTGGTGTCGACGTCGACGTATCCGCCGGTGTTACCGTCGCGGCCGGAGGCGCGGTTGCCGTGTCCTGTGGTATTGGTGTTTGCGTGTCCTGCGGCACGGGTGTCGGCGTGTTGGTAGGGACCGCTGTCGGCGTCGACGTGTCGGCTGGTGTCGAGGTGTCGGCTGGTGTCGACGTGGCAGTCGCCGTGCTGGTTGGCATCTGCGTAGAAGTTACCGACGGTGTCGGCGACGGCACGAGCGTGTCAGTAGGCGTTGGCGAGGGCGGCACCGGCGTAGCCGTCGCCGTAAACTTTGCCGAAGCCGTCGCCGTCGAAATATCTGTTGGCATCGGTGTTGCCGATGGGACCTTGGTGGCCGAGCTGGTCGACGTGGCCGCCGGGGGCTTCACGACGGGCTTTACGTGCGTGGCTGCCGGCTTCGGCGTCGCCGTCGGTAGCGCAGTGTTGGTCACGCTCGGGATTGGAGTTGGCGAGTCGCTGGAAGCAGCCCCGAAAAAGGGTACGTTTCCGCCATTTCCAGCAACTGCCAGTGCCCCGATCAGGATCATCGCGAGAATGCCCCCGAGCGCAATTCCGAGCAGTACGGAGC
This sequence comes from Chloroflexota bacterium, assembly GCA_028287725.1. Taxonomy (GTDB): domain Bacteria; phylum Chloroflexota; class UBA5177; order JANWHV01; family JANWHV01; genus JANWHV01. Next base: position 3,714 of record JAQBPC010000669.1, read on the forward strand.
GCCGCCCCTTGTCGACGCGCTGGGGGGTGGCCACTGCGTTTGTGGCATTCGCCATCACGGACATGGACTGCCCACCTACCGGCGACATAATGCGAGTTCGTGTCTGTGCGGCGCCTGCCGGCATATTGCCGGTTGCCGGGAGCATTGGCCCGGCCGACCGTGCCACGCGGGTGCTTCCCGTAGCCTGTGACAGCACCGAGCGTAACGCCTCGGCAACGGATACGGCGTCCCCGTAGCGTTCACCTGGGTTCTTGGCGAGCAGTCGAAGAATAATCCCTTCAAGGGCGGGCGGAATCGATCGGTTAAATTGTCGAGGCAACGGTGGCGCGCTCTGCACATGCTGCATCGCCACAGCGACCGGGTTCTCTGCGTCAAAAGGGAGCCGCCCCGTCAGCATTTCGAAGAGTGTAATGCCCAATGCGTAGAGGTCAGCTCGGGGTCCGGCCTCCTGGCCACGCGCTTGCTCGGGGGAAAGGTAGTGGACGGAACCAAGAACGGTACCGGTCTGTGTGACGGTAGTACTGTTCGTTCGCCGCGCGATGCCAAAATCCGCGACCTTGACCTGACCGCCGCTCGTCAGCAAGATGTTCTGCGGCTTGATATCACGGTGAATAAGGCCGCGCACATGTGCAGCGCTTAGTGCCGCGCAGACCTCGAGACCAATGCGTAGAGCCTCGGGAACAGCCAGCGGTGCGGACGCATGGATCGCGTCTTTCAGCGTTTGCCCATCGACCAATTCCATGACGATGTAGTACGACGAGCCGTCCTGCCCAACGTCAAAAATGCCGACCACATTGGGGTGCGACAGGCTGGCCGCGAGACGAGCCTCTTGCTCGAACCGCCGAAGGAAGTCCGCATCGTTCGTGAACTGGCTGAGCAAAATCTTTACTGCGACGCGCCGCCCGAGCCTGAGGTCCTCGGCCTCATGCACCCGCGCCATGCCGCCTTCGCCCAAAATTCGAATCAGGCGATACCGTCCGCCGAGAACATCTACATTCACGGTCACAAGGGTAGCATGGGTTTAAGGTTCACTGCGAGTCGCTTGGTGATGGGCGTACAAATTCGAAGGCTCCTACAAGCAGGTGCGACGTGAACTCGGGCGAGATGACGCGCAGAGCGATACCGGCACGAGCGAACATAAGGCAAACAGAGTGAGACGCCGGACCTCGGCGATCCGGCGTCTCACAGCGTACTATCGGCGTCGTGGTTAGATGTCGCCGTCAACCTCGGGCACCGGCACGACCGCGGCTCGAAATTCCGCGACGCTTGCGCGGATCTGCTGTTCAATAGCGTCTCGAACGTCGTGGTTTTGGCGCAGGAATTCTTTCGCGTTTTCGCGGCCCTGGCCAAGTCTCAACTCACCATACGAGTAGAACGCGCCGCTCTTCTTGAGGATGGCCAGCTCCAACCCGACGTCAAGCAGTCCGCCCTCTTTCGAGATGCCTTCGTTATACATGAGGTCGAACTCAGCTACCCGGAATGGCGGGGCCACCTTGTTTTTCACAACCTTAACGCGAACCCGGCGACCGATCGACTCAGTTCCCTGCTTGATCTGATCGATTGGACGGATATCCAGGCGCACAGACGCGTAGAACTTTAGCGCTTTGCCGCCAGGCGTTGTCTCTGGATTGCCGTACACGACGCCAATCTTTTCACGAAGCTGGTTGATGAAGACAACCAGGCTGTTCGACCTGCTTATGGCAGCCGTGAGCTTCCGCAGTGCCTGAGACATAAGCCTGGCCTGCATACCGACATGAGAATCGCCCATGTCGCCCTCAATTTCGGCACGCGGCACAAGCGCCGCCACTGAATCGATGACGATTGCGTCTACGGCACCGCTACGAACGAGCACGTCAACAATTTCCAGGGCTTGCTCGCCGGTATCCGGCTGCGAAATGAGCATGTCGTTGACGTTCACGCCACATTTTGCAGCATATTGAGGATCGAGCGCGTGCTCCGCGTCTACATACGCGACTACGCCGCCCATGCGTTGCGTCTCAGCCAAGATGTGCTGAGCAAGCGTAGTCTTTCCCGAAGATTCGGGCCCGTATATTTCGATGATGCGGCCGCGAGGTACACCACCGATACCGAGGCAGAGGTCAAGCGCAATCGAACCGGTTGGGATTGCCTCAATGTTCATTTTGGTAACTTCGCCAAGCCGCATGATGGCGCCCTTGCCAAACTGGCGATCGATCTGCGCCAGCGCCGTTTCGAGTGCTTTGTCGCGATCCGCTTGCTGTGCTGCAACGGCCACGTTTTTCTACCTTTCCTTGGACATTAGTGCTAATAACAATGGTACCATAGTAGCTGCCGCGCCTCAACCCATTAGCGAGGAAAGGGTACCTGATAATGCGCGCAAAGCTTCCCAGGCGGCCGACATCACATTCTCCGCACGATCACCCTCGAACACGAAGCGCTCGCAAATATCGATGGAGTCGCCACGGACGGCGACATAGGTCAGCCCGACCGGCTTGAGATCGCTGCCTCCGCCCGGACCGGCTACCCCGGTGGTCGACACAGCTAACGCCACATGAAAGCGCTCGCGCGCACCGAGTGCCATAGCCCGCGCTACGGGATCGCTCACCGCGCCGTGTGTTCTAAGCAGATCTTCATTCACGCCCAAGAGCTCGTGCTTTGCCTCGTTGGAATACGCGACGATGCCTCCCATGAAGACAGCGGATACTCCGGATGTACGCGTGAGAAGTTGGGCGACCAACCCGCCGGTACATGACTCGGCAGTGGCTATTGTGATACCTCCATGTATCGCCTGTTGAGCAATTTCTGCTGCAACTGTGGTAAGCGTCACGTCTTCATGCCAGTTCATGAGGCGATACTACACGGCGCATAGGTGGCGGTCAACAACGGGTGTCTTGACAGGCTGAAGCGGTCCTCAGTACGTTAGCACTACGGCATGGCAGAAGAAGAGTAGCCCCGAGGCCGGCACGCAGCGAACCGCGAATGGTGTAAGCGCGGTTGACCTGGTCCAGAGCGAAGTGCCCTTCTGCGCCGCGTCTCGGAGCGTGCCAATCGGCGTGTATGGGGCGTCCGTTCGCTACGGTTATAGAGCGGCGCGAGAAGCGCGCGCGAGTGGTCCGCTCTACGTGGACAACAAAGGTGGAACCGCGGGCATGGCACCCGCCCTTTGGGGCAGGGTGCTTTTTGTTGCGTGCTTTCAGGTTTAAAGGAAACGCTGATGAACAGGATTCTCACGAGAGTGCGGGAAGACATTGCCGTGGTCTTCGAAAAGGATCCAGCGGCGAAAAGCGTCGCTGAGGTCCTGCTCTATCCCGGCTTACACGCGCTCTGGGCATATCGCCTGTCCCACCGCCTATACGAGCGCAAAGTACCGTTCGTGCCGCGGCTTATAAGTCAGATTGCACGGATCCTGACCGGCGGAATCGAGATCCATCCAGGCGCGAAAATAGGACGGCGCTTCTTCATCGACCATGGATCAGGCGTCGTAATCGGGGAGACCGCCGAAATTGGCGACAACGTGATGCTCTATCATCAGGTTACGCTGGGCGCCACCGGGTGGTGGAAGGACATGAAGTCCGGCCGGGTAAAGCGCCATCCCACGATCGAGAACGACGTAGTAATTGGCTGTGGCGCCAGCCTCCTCGGGCCGATAACGGTTGGAGCCGGCAGCAAAATCGGTGCAATGGCATTGGTCATCGATAACGTACCGCCCGGCTCTATCGTGGTCGGAGCTCCGGCTACCGTGCTGCGACGAGCACGAATGTCGGACACCGAGCTAGAGGATGCGTCGCGGCACATTGGCTAATCGCAGTCGACCGTTGGTACGCGCCCAAGCAGCGTATCGTATATGAGTTGCGAGCCCAGCACGGTTGGCGAAATGGTTTGCAGGCCCATTTCTGCATAGATCTCCCCACGCAGCGGGTCGCTTACCCTCGAGATGACTCGTGGGACGCCGAAAAGCTCCCTCGCATACTGACTTGCAGTCAAGTTGCGGTTGTCGCCACTCGTGCACGCAATGAATACGTCCGAGCCGCCGACTCCAGCCTCTTCTAATACGTCTGTTTCCAGGCCATCCCCATGGACGGTCCGGCCATTGAAACGCGGTCCCAGCCGAGCGAACGACTCGTTCGCCGTATCAAGGACGGTCACGCTGTGGCCCTTTGAATCAAGATTCTTGGCCAGCTGGGCGCCCATTCGACCGCACCCGAGGATAAAGACCTTCACGCTATTCTTCTCCGATTTGCTTGAGCATCGTCGTCGGGTCTCATGTCGACTAGTTGAATTAATAGGTTGATAGGAGTAAACCCGGCCCGGGACCAAAGGGTCATATCGTATCCCGGTCGCCGTCCGAGGCCTCCCAGGCAGCGAGCGAGTTTCTCCCAGCATCGCTGATACCATACACTTCCCCCAGATTACCAGGAAGTGCATCTAGAAGATGCCGGGCGAACATCTCCTCCACAAGTTGTGCCACCCGCTGCTTGTCGTACGACCTGCCGACATCCTTCAGTGCGGCAGCCACAACGCGATGTACGGCGCCACGCGGCATGTTAAACGGTAAAGCCGCGACCGCCATCAGTGCCAGGACGATATCGGCGCGAGGCGCTGAGACCGCGGATCGAGATTCGCGCTTACAGCGATCGCAAACACCGCAGGGAGGCGACGTGGCCCAGGCAAGGGTTACTTCGAGTGCCTGCCTGCGACAACCGTTTCCCGAGAGAAGTTGAACTATACCAGCCGCGTCCTTCTTTGCGCGAGCCTCGAAACTACGCACCAGCCGTGATATCTCTTCGGGCGCCGCCGATCGTGCGCCCTTTATGGCGTACAATCTGTCACGCCCATGTCCGCGGTACGCCATGCTTCCGGATCGCTCCGCTTGCAGAAGGTCACGCTGTAGTTCCTGAGGCGAAAGCTGCATGTCGATCGCCAGCGCAAGTGGCTCGATAGGCGCAGGCTGCCCCACGGTTGCCCCGATCGCGGCCCGCAAGCGAGCGGCGACCGGCGGCACATCGTCAAGTACGGTTATGCTCGCTCCACGTGGCAGATCGTCACACCGAACAACATAGCCGGCAAGCTCCAAGACAAAGAGCGAGGTCTTGAATTGCTCGTCGCGCAAGCGGTTTGTACCGCGTGCGGACTTGTGAAGTCCGTCTCCCGAGACCATCGCAAATCCACTCCGAGCCAAGGCCAGTAGATGGCGGTACGTTTCTCGTACCTGGGCGATTGTTGGCACGCGCGACAGGCTATGGCCCGCTAAGTCGGTCAGGTCCCCTGCCGTATACAAGACAGTGACATGCAGCCGGTTGCGAGAGTTCTCAGCCCAGCCGGAAAAACGCACGAGCGCCTCCGGCGATGAAGGTGGATGCGAGAAAACTAACTGGTCTGGGCATACCATCGCCGGCTCCGCCGCAAGCGCCTCTGTTGCAACCAGGGCGCGCAATCGCCCGCCTCTATAGGCAGCAAGCATAGTTTCGCGTTCGGAGAGCGAGAGTCCAGCGTGATAGAGCGCGCAGTCAATCCCAAGTGACTGCAATGACGCGGTGATTCGGCTCGCGGTACCTCGAGTTGGGCTGATTACGACGGCCCTACGTCCCGAGGGACGAAGGTGCTTGCGGATGTGCTCAAGTCGTTCCCGTTCAAGTCTCATGCGCGTAAACCGGAGCACGGTCTGTTCCGGCACGACCGGACCTTGTCGAAACACCGGGGCGCCGGCCTGACCCTGCATGAGGGCGATACGCGCCAAACTCAAGGGATCACAGGTCGTGAGTATGGATGGGTTTGGAAACTCGCGGGTGAGCCGCCGTTTGATCTCCAGCGCGCGGAGCGAGCCGTCGTTGATGCCGGGCGCAAGACTAGATACGTCGACTACGTATAAGCCAGGAGGAGCGACTACGAACGAGTGGGTCACCTGTGCCAGCCAGAGCTGGTCTGGGTCCAGCACAAGAACGCGAAAAATACCGGCTTCGTATTCGGTAAGTCGTAACGAAAACTCCGTCGCCTCGGCTGCAGGGGGCAGAATGCACATGCGCCCAATTGCGCCAATTTGCGATTCGGAGATGCTCCGATAGGTGTCGGGCCATTCGCTGATAACCACCGCCGGCGTGCTGGGGCGCGCAGCTTCCGTTAGAACGAGCGCAGCACGGTTCCTGATGCCCGCAACTAACAACAGGGCGCTGCCACCCGCGTCCAGTGTCGCCGCAAGCGAACGGGGAGCGAAAGGTCCGCGTGACTGTGCCTCTACTTGCATATCTGCACTTTACCGCACCATTTCGGCATCCGAAACTTTGGTTACACTGGAAATGCCTAGGAGATTCACAATGCGGGTAATCAAGATCAGTCCCCGCGGCTACTGCTACGGGGTAGTGGACGCGATACAGATGGCCAAGCGGGTCGCACGCGACCCGAATGTACCACGGCCAATTCACGTCCTTGGACAAATTGTGCATAACCATCATGCCGTCGAAAGCCTCAACGCGCTTGGAATTGTAACGCTCGACGGTTCGGCCCGAATGGCGCTTCTCGACAGGATCAGCGAGGGAACCGTGATTTTTACAGCACACGGTGTCTCTCCCGCGATTAAGACAGCAGCGGCGGCAAAGGGCTTGAACTGCATTGACGCCACATGCCCTGACGTCACCAAGACACATGACCTGGTGATATCACTTGTATCACAGGGCTATGAGGTAATCTACGTCGGGAAGACCGGCCATCCTGAGCCGGAAGGCGTCATTGGCGAGGCACCTGGTCATGTACACCTCGTCGAAACGAGCGATGACGTCGACAAGCTCAAGCTGACAGCGCCCCTGATTGCCGTTGCCACGCAAACCACGCTCAGTCGATGGGACACCGCTTCGGTCATCGATCACATCAAGGACCGTTATCCGCAAGCAGTGGTAAACAACGATATTTGTCATGCCACGCATGAGCGGCAGGAAGCCGCGACGACGCAGGTGAGCGAAGCGGACCTTGTGCTGGTAGTTGGCGATGAGCGAAGTAATAACTCAAAGCGTCTCGTACAGGTCGTGCAGGAAATCGCGGGCAAGCCGGCGCGCCTCATCGACAGTGTCGACGACATTGACCCCGCGTGGTTTAACGGACTCTCGACCGTGGCGGTGACTTCCGGTTCATCCACGCCCACCGAGATCACGCGTGCCGTTATCCAACTGCTTGAAGCACTTGAGCCCCTGCCTGCAGCTGCAAATTAGATTGGAAGAGTGTGGGCGACGTTCACCCCGCGCTGCCTGAAAGCGCAGCGATAGACGGCGATGGCGTGCTCATGCTTGGCGGCTGCCGCATCACCGACCTTGTGGAACGTTTTGGTACTCCGCTCTACGTGTTTGACCGAGCGTCCATCCTTGAGCGCCTCTCAACCTGTGTCACTGCTTTGGGTCCCAACGGATCCTTGCACTATGCATGTAAGGCGTACCTTGCGACGTGGTTATTGAAGCTGCTACGCCAGGCAGGTGCGGGCATTGACGTATGTTCGTCGTCCGAGCTCGCCATAGCGATCGCCGGGGGGATTGAGCCGCAACATATTCGGCTGCACGGCAACAACAAATCCGGACCTCTACTCGCCGAGGCAATTGCTCGTTGCATCGGAGCAATAGTCGTCGATGGCCTCGCAGAGCTGCAGGAAGTAATCTCCTGCGCGCGCGGTCTACGCCTCCGCGCGTCGATCCTCCTTCGCCTGAATCCCGGGATTGAGGCACACACGCACCGCTATCTCCAGACCGGCATCCTGGACAGCAAGTTCGGCATCCCGGTCACGACTGGTGATGCGCGGCTCGCGGTGGGGAATGCCCTGGCAGCTCCTGACGCCGTCGAGCTACTGGGCTACCACGCGCACATCGGCACGCAAATTCTAGAGCTCGAACCATATGAACTGCTCATGCAGACCTTGTTGTCCTTCGCAAAGGAGGTCTATGCCGAGACCGGTTACACGCCGTCTCAGCTCAGTCCGGGTGGCGGCGTCGGCATCACCTATACCGACGAGACCCCGCCGAGCCTGGCATCATGGATCGGTGCGCTCCGTGAGCAAGTCGAACGTGCCGGCATGGGCGGAAGTTTGCACCTCAGTGTCGAGCTCGGTCGTGCAATTATCGGCACAGCGGGAACGGCAATATATACCACCGGTACGGTTAAACGAGTCGGAGACATCCGGACCTTCGTGAGCCTGGACGGCGGCATGGCGGACAACATTCGACCTGCCCTGTACGGCGCTCGCTATGCGGCCATCGCCGGCACAAAAATGCACGCGCCAAACACTCAGACCGTCACTCTTGCCGGTCCCTACTGTGAGTCAGGAGACCTCTTGGTTGCGGGCGTTGATATGCCGAATCTGGACCCAGGTGATTTGGTAGTGCTCCCCGCGGCCGGCGCCTACTGCTTACCCATGAGCAGCAACTACAATGGGGCGTTGCGACCGGCCGTCGTCGTGGTAGACAACGGCAGCGCAGCTCTTGTGCAGCGCCGCCAAACGCTGCAAGACCTTCTAGCGCTGGACGTCTGAGCAAGGTCGTCAGGCACATACTGGCTCGCCTGCGACCGGCAAAGTCTGCACGTTCATCACGGGTGGTCATTCGGCCAGGCGAATGCGCTGGCGCAATTGCTCGTGCCGCTTAACGCCCGGCGGCGACGCGAGCACCCAATTCTCGCAGCGCGGGTAGCGCCACCATGATCATGGCACGATGCTCCGGCGCTAAAGACTCAATAGCCTCGGCGACGCCACGAACCCAACCTGACGACGTGGCGCTCTTAGCGCTAACGCCGCTTTCCGTAATGCTGACGAGAACGGTTCGCCAATCCTGCTCGTCGTGCCGGCGATCGACCAGGCCCTTCCGTACCAGGATCTTGATTGTCGAAGTCATAGTCGGTGCGGTCACGCCAACGCCTTCCGCTAGGTCGAGCATGGCGCATGGCCCGTTCGCCTCGAGATAGGTCAGCACGGCAAGTTGGCTCCGAGTCACGCGGACATCACCGCCTGCTGCATCCGGTGTGCTCATGCGGGCGATGTTTACCGCGGCGTCGAGAATGCCCGCCGCGAGCACCTGAAACTCTGACGGCACCTCTGCCATGCTGACCTCCAATATCTCGTACGAACTGAATAACGCCAATTCCTTAGTTATACCATTTCTTCGAGGGAAGAATATTTAGTTATGCATTTCTAGTGTGCTACGTTTCCTCCGGCTAAGCATCATAAAGGTAACATATTACTTCGCTTATCTAATATTAAGGCGGCACGTGAGCACAATAGTGCACATGTTGGAGGGCCGCGGCATTAACATGGACAATAGTGATAGAGGCTGGCTGGGCCTAATGGCGTAATTGAACACATTCTTTGGTGGGGGGTTGAACGTGGAAGCTGATCCAGGTGCCGGCGGTTACAGAGCGGCAAACATTCGACTTGCGCCCTCCATCCTCACAGCCGACCTTGGTCGACTGGCCGACGAAATTCGCGCGGCCGAGACCGCCGGCGTCGACTGGGTTCACCTCGACGTCATGGACGGTCGCTTCGTTCCCAATATCTCCATCGGCCCATTAATCGTCTCGGCAGTTAGGAAGGTCACAAATCTCCCACTCGACGTACATCTGATGATCGTCGAGCCAGAGAAATACGTCGCCGCGTTTGCCGAGGCTGGGGCTAACAGCATCACTGTGCATGCCGAAGCCAGCGTCCACTTGCATCGATTGATCTATCAGATTCGCGATCTAGGAACGCGTGCCGGTGTGGCAATCAATCCAGCAACGCCGCTGTCCGCGGTCGAGGAGATCATTAACGATATCAACGTTCTGTTGGTGATGAGTGTCAATCCTGGCTTCGGCGGTCAGTCATTTATTCCGTCAGCATTGAGCAAGATTCGCCGTGCGCGCTCGCTGGTGGACCGCTCGAAGTCCTCTGCGGATCTTGAAGTCGACGGCGGGATTAATGCAGAAAATATTGCAGAAGCCGCAAGAGCCGGTGCGGACGTGTTTGTCGCGGGATCGTCGGTCTACAACAAGACGCGGTCCGTGAACGAATCTGTCGCCTTATTGCGCGGCGCTCTCCTCGCGGGCGAAGCATCGTCGTAGCCGAACGCGTACTATCGGACGTCAGGAAGCTACGCCAAGCTTTGCCAGCAGGGCATTGCGTGCCCTTACCTCGACAGTGTTGTCGATCGGCGCAAGCTTAATGTCAATGCCTCGGCGTAGCAGCGCCAGCGAGATCAACTCGTCCGCAAAATCGGGATTCTTCGGCAGTAGCGAGCCGTGAAGGTACGTGCCGAACGCATTGTTCTCGATAGCTCCCTCGTTGCCATCCTTGCCGTTGTTGCCGGAGCCAACCGCGACCGATGCCAATGGACGTGAACCTGTCAAGGTTGTGCGGCCTCCGTGGTTCTCAAAACCAACCAGCCAGGAATTGTCCCGCCGCGCCGCCACGTTACCGACGCAACGTGGCGCGCCAGGCCCAGGGTGGACAGTAGAGGCCTTGAAGTGTCCAAGACCCGGCAACTGCTCGCCGGTAGCCGGTTTGTAAGATTCCGCCAGCAGTTGATAACCGCCGCAAATCGCCAGGCACACGAGTCCATTGCCAAGTGCATCGAGCAAGCTGTCGCCCTTCGTTTCGAGCAGGTCGTTGGCCGCAATTGTCTGCTGACGATCCTCACCACCGCCCAAGAAGACCAGGTCATAGTTACGGAAATCCGGTGAAGCCTTGAGGTCGACCTCGTCTACCACTAGCTCGATGCCTCGCCACCCGCAGCGCTTGGTCAAGCACAGGATATTACCGGCATCGCTATACAGATTCATGAGCCGCGGATAGAGGTACGCGAGGCGTAGTTTAGGCGAGCCGTTCATTTGCGCGTCCTCCAGTACTGCTCAACATGCCCGCCGCGGGCAAGCACAGCGCGAGCAGCCAGCATCGCGGTGTACGTCGCCAGGATGGTAACAGGCTTCCCAGAGCCCGCCGACTCGACGGCGCGACGAACCGCCAACCCAACGTCCCCGGGGACGACAGTCGAGGTACGTTCATCACCGGCATATTTCAACCGAAGGGCCATGTCCTCAGCACGAGTACCACCGCACAGCACAGGGCCGGTCCATGGAACCAGCAGCTCCAGCTGAGCGTCCCAGATCCAACTAATGTCTTCACCGTCCGCGGCATTGTCGCTCAGCAGCAGTACAAGCGTGGCGTCACGATCGCCAGCACCGACAACACGGAAGACTTCATCCGCGCCGGTCGGATTCTTAATCAAGAAAAGGCGAACGTCGTGCCCATCCACGTTCGCCCTCTCCGCGCGACCAAAGGCTCCGCGCGAACCGCTGATCGCCTTTGTCGCGAGGGGCAGTGGAACCCCGGCTACAATTGCCGCGGCGACAGCGGCGGCAGCATTGTACGCGTTGTAACGTCCTGGTAGATGAAGCTCGCATTGTGAGGTGACGCCGCCGGATGAGTAGGTGAGTACACTCGACTCTACGTCGCACTCGCGTACTACCACATCGAGCTGCGTGACCGGGCGCGAAAAGCCACACGAAGGGCACGCGTACTGGCCCAGGTGAGCATAGGCGATAGCGCTGAAGTCGAGTCCGGTCGCGCATCGCGGGCAGTAGAGTGAGTCCGCCGACAGGGCGGGTTTCAGTAAAGACGAGCCTGCTTGGGCACCAATCCAAGATGAGATACCATAATGGTAGACGGCGCCAGGCGCGGAGTCCGCAAGTGATGCAACGAGTGGGTCGTCCGCGTTCAAGACGAGCGTCGTGTTCGATGGAAGCCGCCGTATTGCTTCCCCCCAGCGTTCGGCCGTCGTGGCAAGCTCCCCATATCGGTCGAGCTGGTCTCGAAACAAGTTGGTCAGCACCAGCACCTGCGGCGTTACTTGTGCGAGCACGCCCGGTAATGCGGCCTCGTCAACTTCAAACAATCCAGTGAGCCGAGAGGCGGCCTTTACATTGCCGGCGATGCCGCTCTCGCGTGTCAGTGTGGTGGCGATACCTCGAGCCATATTAGATCCGGCTCTATTATGTAAAACACGTTTTCCGCCGGCGCGAAGCGCATCGGCGATGAGCGCACTAGTTGTAGTCTTCCCGTTCGTTCCCGCAACGACGATCGATCCGTCGCCCAGCTGGCCTGCAAGGAGCCGCACACAATCGGGCTCGATGCGAAGACTAACGAGCCCTGGTAGGCTCGTCCCGCCGCGCCGCAAGATCGCGCTCGCTGCCGATGCAGCGTGCGCGGCGACAATCGCGAGGGACAAGCGTGGATTGATGCGGCTAGCAGCAAGGCGTCTGAGGCGCGGTATCACAGGCTCAAGCATGTATGGTATTACGTACTAGGAAGTTGATGTTCCGCAGTACAATCCACATGTAGCCCGAAAACTGGACTTGATGGTCAGGTCTGGCGCCAATTTTGCTCATACAATCTACTCCGGTGAAGTATAACAGTTCGTTGTCCGTACCAGGCCCGTATGCTAGACTACCCCATGCTTAAACATCTATACGAATACACTCGCAAGTGCTATAACTTGCCACACATAAGGACCCGCTAATGCCCTGGTTTACCAAGATTCTTGGCGATCCAAATGAGAAAGAGCTCAAGCGGATCCAGCCCTTCGTCGATGATATAAACGAGTTAGAGCCAACCTTCAAAGAACTCACGGATGCACAGCTTGCCGAAAAAACCGATGAGCTTCGGCAACGCTACGCCGATGGCGAGGAACTGGGCGAGCTGTTGCCCGAGGCGTTCGCGAATGTTCGTGAAGCTGCGGTCCGGTCGCTCGGCCAGCGTCATTATGACGTGCAGATTCTAGGCGGCGTCGCACTCCATCTCGGCAAAATTGCCGAGATGCGTACCGGTGAAGGAAAGACCCTCGCCGCCACGCTTCCCGCATATCTTAACGCGCTGACGGGCGAAGGCGTCCACCTTGTAACCGTCAATGATTACCTGGCGCGCCGCGACGCCGGCTGGAATGGTCGGATCTTTAATCTTCTCGGTATGACAACCGGATGCATTGTCTCCAGTGGTGGTGCGGGAGACCATTCTTTCGTCTTTGACCCCGATTTCAATGACGAGCACTCGCAGGATGACCGGCTGCGCCATCTCCGCCCATCAACCCGCGCGGAAGCGTATCAGGCGGATATCACCTACGGCACAAACAATGAATACGGCTTCGACTACTTGCGAGACAATCTCGCGCAATCGCGTGAGCAATGCGTCCAGCGCGAGCTCGCCTACGCAATCATAGACGAGGTCGACAATATCCTTATAGATGAGGCCCGGACACCGCTGATCATCAGCGGCCAGGCCGAGGAATCCCCCGAGACTTACTACCACTTCGCCCGGCTCGTGCCAAAGCTCCATGAGGGAGACGACTACGTCGTCGACCACAAGATGAAGGCGGTGACGCTCACTGAAGAGGGCATCACGCACATGGAGAAGCTGCTCAACGTAGAGAACATCTACGACGAGCGCAATTATGAGCTTGCCCATTACCTCGAACAGGCGCTGAAAGCCCACGTAATTTTCAAGCGCGACAAAGATTATCTCGTTCGCGAGGGCAAGGTAATCATCGTAGACGAATTTACCGGCCGCGCGCTCGAGGGACGTCGATTTAGCGAAGGTCTCCATCAGGCACTTGAAGCAAAAGAGAACGTGCGAATCGAACGTGAGAACATCACGCAAGCGACGATCACGTTCCAGAATTACTTCAGACTTTACAAGAAGCTTGCCGGCATGACCGGCACCGCCGCTACGGAGCAGGAAGAGTTCCTCAAGATCTACCGGCTCGAGGTGGTTGCCATCCCTACTAACCAGCCGATGGTCCGTAAGGACCTGAACGACATTGTATTCAAAACCGAGCTTGCAAAATTCAACGCGGTTGTAGAAGAGATCAAAGAGCGACAGGAAGTCGGCCAGCCGATCCTTGTCGGTACAGTCTCGATTGAGAAGTCCGAATTGCTCGCGACACTGTTACTCCGCGCAGGCGTGCCACACAGCGTGCTCAATGCGAAGCAGCACGAGAAGGAAGCGCTGGTCATAGAAAATGCGGGCCAACGTGGCACTGTGACCATAGCCACAAATATGGCAGGCCGCGGAACCGACATCAAGCTCGGTGAGGGTGTGATCGAGCTAGGCGGACTCCACATCATTGGAACCGAGCGACACGAGTCGCGCCGAATCGACAACCAGCTGCGAGGACGCTCCGGCCGTCAAGGCGACCCGGGATCGTCACGCTTTTACGTCTCACTTGAGGATGACCTGATGAGGCGCGTTGGCTCCGATCGCGTCAAAGGTATTCTCGACAAGCTCGGCCTGCCGGATGACGAGCCCATCGAGAATTCTATGGTGAGTCGCAGTATCGAAAGCGCTCAGACCAAAATCGAAGGCTGGAACTTCGATGCGCGGAAGTATCTGGTTCAATACGACGACGTCATCGCGGGTCAGCGCGCAGTGATCTATGCCGATCGCCAGCGGATTCTTGCTGGTGAGGACGTCAACGACATTATCGCCCAGATGGTGCATGAAGAGCTCGTCGCCATATGTCAGCAATATTTGGCCGATGATTACTCGGACAACTGGGACACGAACGGTCTGCTCAAAGCGCTGGGAGCGGTCTTCCCGCTACCCGAGGAGCTAACCGAAGACTACATTCATGCCCAGAAGAAGGATGACGTCATCCAGGAAATCCAGGATGAGGCGGACATTGCATATGAGCGCCGCGAGCAGGAGATCAGCCCTGAGCTGCTCCGTCAGGCCGAGCGCTTCTTCCTGCTCTCGATAATCGATCGCCGCTGGATTCAGCACATCGACGCATTGGACGAGCTGCGTGAAGGCGTACAGCTACAGTCGGCCGGACAACGTGATCCGCTCGTTGAGTTCCGCAAGACTGCCTCGATGATGTTCAATGACTTGCAAGCCACGATCAGGCATGAAGTCGTGCACGTCATTTATCAGTTTGATATTCAAGTCGAGGCGCCGATGCCAGGCCCCAGCTTGAGCGTGGTAAACGCCGTTCCGGTTGGCGCGGCCCAGCAGTCGGCATCGCCGGCGCCGGCCGGCGCCGCGGTCTCTCAAGCCGCTGCTCCGGCCCCAGCACCGCAAGTCGTGCGGGCAGGCGGACCAAGCACGCGCACCACGATGGGCGCTCCAAAGTCGCCGGTGGCGACAAAGCTTGGACGAAATGATCCATGCTGGTGTGGCAGTGGCAAAAAATTCAAGCAGTGCCACGGGCGAAGTTAGATATCGGTCGATGGAGGAAGTACGAGCAAAGATAGCGACGCTGCGCGATCGATTAGAAGGTTTAATGGTGCGTCTTTGACGCGCCTGGCAAACGCGCAACAATTGAAGAGCTAGAGCGCCAGGCGGGGGATAATTCACTTTGGGATGATCCCCGCCGTGGCGCGGCGCTCATGCAGAAACTAGACTCCCTCAAAGAAAAGCTCGGCCGATGGGAAGCCATGGCCCGTCATTTGGACGAGCTTGAAGAGCTGCTGGAACTTGCGGCGGACGATAGCGACTTCTTGGACCACATCACCCAGCAGGTTGACGAAGTCGAGCGTCAGCTCGATGAGGGGGAGTTTGAGCTCATGCTTGACCGCCCCTATGCCGACCACAACGCGGTGGTGACGATCACGACCGGCGCAGGCGGCATTGACGCGCAGGATTGGACCGAGATGCTGACACGCATGTACCTGCGCTGGGCCGAAAGACGCGGCTTCAAGGCCGAGCTCATCGAGAGCACCGAAGGTGAGGAGGCCGGCTTCAAGAATGCGACGATCGAGATTGACGGTCTCAATGCGTATGGCTACATGCTCTCCGAACGAGGAAGCCACCGATTGGTCCGGTTGTCTCCGTTCGACTCGGCGCATCGGCGTCAGACCAGCTTCGCGGCCGTCGAGGTGCTCCCAGCCATCGACGAAGGCGCTCCTGAAATAAACGTCGACTCGAAGGATATACGTGAGGACCACTACCGCAGCACCGGCGCAGGCGGCCAGAACGTCAACAAAGTTTCATCGGCAGTTCGACTAACCCACTTGCCGAGTGGCATAGTCGTGACCTGCCAGAACGAGCGCTCGCAACTCCAGAACCGGCAGGTCGCCATGAAGATCTTGCAGGCGAAACTGCTCGATCTTGAGCTGCGGCGGCGTGAAGAGGAACAGGCCCGGCTGAGGGGTGAGCCGATCAGCGCGAACTTCGGCAACCGAGATCGTTCGTACGTGTTGCATCCGTATACCGCGGTCAAGGATGAACGCAGCGGGTATGAGACGACGAACGCCTCCGGCGTGCTGGATGGCGACCTCGACCCCTTCATGGAGGCGTATCTGCGGTCCCAGGTGACCGGCGAATAATCGGTCACTCCGGCCGACACTGATCTGCTTTGCCGCGAAGGGAGGGCGCTCGATGAAGCTTGGAATGAACAGAGGTTTCGTCAACATATTGGCGGCGTTGGTGATCATGGCCGTGATGGCCACGAGCTTCGTCGCCGGTGTCAGCATCGGCCATCAAGATACGCACCAGTATTCAATTGCCGGAACGCCGGTTCCAACGGAATTACATCAGCCGCTCAACGATCTCTGGACCGCTTATCAGCGCCTCAACGCCGACAGTTATTGGCGCCCATTCGACCATAAGGCGCTGATGTATGGCGCAATATCAGGCATGTTGGCAAATTGCTGTCTGCCAAAGGACACGCATACTGCATTCCTTGAACCAGTTGTCAGCCACTATCAGTCCCAGGCACTGAACGAGGGCGTGGACGGTATCGGCGCGGCGGTCCAGATGACCGCCGGCGGTCTGGTGATTACCGCGCCCTATTTCAACTCTCCTGCAGTGCACGCCGGCCTAAAACCGGGCGACCTCATCACTGCGGTGGACGGTCACAACATTCGCGGCATGGACACAAGTCATGCCGTTGGATTGATCCATGGAAACGCGGGGACGACTGTACGCCTAACAATCATGCGAGCGAATGTGTCAAAGCCGTTTGTGGTCAAAGTCATTCGCGCCGCGATTCCCACCGTTATTGAGAGTAGCAACGGCCCACTGGGTTATCTCCAGTTCAATGAATTTGGCTCTAATACGGGGCCAGAGGTGCACGGCGCGCTCAACCAATTGCTCAAGCAGCATATTAAGTACCTTGTGCTGGACTTGCGCGACAATGGGGGTGGCTATGTGTCCACCGTCAGGCAGGTTGCAAGCGAGTTCCTGTCAAAGGGCTCGGTGATCTATTGGGACCGCTCGAACCTTGGCAACAACAAGTTCAGTGATGTGTCCACAACCGTCACAGACCCAGGCATCGCCCAACACCTTTCCGTCGTCGTGCTCGTAAACGGCAACACCGCCAGCGCGTCGGAAATTCTTACAGCCGCTCTGCGCGAGAACGGTCGAGCCAAGATCGTCGGCACCACCACGTACGGAAAAGGCAGCGAACAGGAAGATTTAACGCTGGCGGATGGATCGGGCCTGCGCATCACCACCACCCTCTGGCTCACTCCGCACAAGCATGAAGTCAACGGCACCGGCATTTCGCCTGATATCACGGTTGAACGCAGCTCCGGCAGCCAGGATAATCAACTTCAGCGAGCGGTTCAACTCGCTCTAACCGGCCACTAAGGCCCACAAGAACCGGGGGACCAGGTGTCGCCTCAACTCCTCTTGGTCCTAATGGTGGCGCTCGTTACCGCAAGCTTTACCGGATTGGTCACGCGGAAGCCGTTCTACTATTTGCCAATCTATTGGGTGATTGGTGTAGTCGCCCTATTGATCGGGCAGGTGTTCGGGCGGGCAGGCGCAATCACCTTTTTAAACGTCGGACAGGTTGAACTAGGCACCGGGTTGGTTGTTAACCTTGGACTGATTGTCGCGCTTCAGTACGTAACCCTATGGTATAATGGCAAAAAGAGTTAACTACGCAAATTCCAGGTGCGGTGGGGGAACTCATGGCAAGGTCCACAACCGGTCAGTTATTCTCCGGCCTCTTCGTTGGGGCGGCAATTGGTGCAAGCGTCGCTCTAGCTTTGTCGTCGCGGACGAGCGTTGCAGTACCTGGTGCACGCTCAGGGCGCCGTTCGGTTTCGACACCTACGCCCTTCGAGCCTGCCAACGCCGTGATTAACCGAGCGCGCACCTTCGTGCATGAGGTACGTTCACAGGTGCGTCAGGCCGTCGAGGAAGGCCGCGCTACGGCTGCGCAGACACGTCAGGAACTTACTGCGCGCTTTGAGGCGGCGAAGCGAGCCCCGCAGGACGGCGAAAAACCCTAAGTTCGTTACAAACCTGTGGATAGCGCCTTTGCGCGCAGTTACAATAGACGACACGATGAAGAGTAGGAGTGGAGATGCCACCCTACTCTCTTTTCATGCGCTACGTATAGTCAGGGTGCACTATGCCGATTCTCAAGGTGCCATTTCGCAAAAGCGCTCCAGGCGCGTATGCCGCACTAGATATCGGTACTGAGTATGCAAAGGCGCTCGTCTTCACCATCGAGGATGGCATTGGTGTCGTCCGCGGGTTTGGACGACATCGGCAGAGTCAGACGGCTATGCAAGACGGCCTCATCACCGACATCGAAGCCGTAGTTCAAAATTGCCACGCGGCGCTGGGACAGGCCGAGGAAATGGCCGGCATGGTAGGCAAGGAGGCGATCGTCGGTATCGCCGGCGAGCTCGTCAAAGGCATCTCTACGAGCATTACCCTGGAACGAGATAAACCGACTGAGAAGCTTGGCCTCGAAGAGATTGAAGACGTCATGGAGCGGGTGCAGCGACTCGCCCTGACGAGAGTTACCGAGCGACTTACGTGGGAGATGGGCCAGCCTCAGGTCGACGTGCGCCTTGTTAATTCCTCGATAGTCTCGATCAAGATTGACGGCCATCTCGTGAGCAATCCGCTTGGCTTCCAGGGAAGGTATCTCCAGGTCACGGTTTTCGACGCATTTGCGCCGCTCGTGCATGTGGGCGCATCGGAAACCATCGCGCGGAACCTCAGTTTGGATTTACTGAGTGTCGTGGCAGAGCCGTACGCCGTTGCAAGCTGCCTTACGTCGGCCGCGGCAGCAGATGCGGGCGGCATCTTCATTGATATTGGGGGTGGCACTACGGATGTCGCGTTGGTACGCAACGGCGGCATCGAAGCAACTCAATCCTTTGCCCTGGGAGGCCGCGCCTTCACCAGGCGTGTCGCCACCGAGAAGAGCCTGGAGCACGAAGAGGCTGAAGAGCTCAAACTCCAGTACGCGAGGAAAGAGCTGACGCCGGCCGTGACACGTGATATCAAGCGAGCCCTGGATCGCGATGTGACAACCTGGATGGACGGTGTCCAACTCATACTTGAAGAGCTTGCAGGCGAAGGGCAGCTCCCGCCCTATGTCTATCTGTGCGGAGGCGCATCAGGTCTCCCCGACATTATGGAGCGTCTCAAGGGCTTTCCGTGGACGGAACGCCTGCCGTGCCCACGGCCGCCGCGGATCACGCTGATCCGTCCGGAGGACGTATCATCGATGCGCGACGACACACATGGATTAGTCAATCAACAAGATGTTACGCCGCTTGGGCTAGGCTTCCAGGCGCTCGCCATGCAGCGGCAATCTTCGTTGGTGAGTCAGGCTCTCGTACGCGCGGTGCGTATCTTGAAGCTCTAGACATGAGCGAGGGGTGTCGATCGCATGGCTCGATCCCTGGGCCACCGTAGCCGACAGGCAAACATGGAAGACGACGTCGACAGTTCGGACCAATTTGGGCCGGCGCCAATAACTTTGCCGGATAATGGTGCATCTCCACGCGTGCTCTACATAGACATAGACGATGACCTGCCCATGCTTTTGGACCGAGTAGAGGACTCCGGCTCGCCCGCCATCATCGTCCTGCATGAGGGTGCTCGCGCCGTACATGGTGCGGTCGCCGCTCGCTTGTTGAAGCGTCGGGCCGATGCTGCCGGTATCCCAATCGTGGCAGTGACCACGGATCGTATTGCGATTGCACAGCTCGGCGGGGTTGGCATCCCCTGCGTCTCAACAGTTGGTGACGCTCGAGTCGCACTGAACGAGGTTACCGGGACGGTTGCGACAGCTAATGGACCACAGGCCGCAACGGTGGACGCAGCAGATGCCAACGCGCCGACCCTCTTCGATCT
>JAQBPC010000675.1 GCA_028287725.1 Chloroflexota bacterium
CGTCGGTGTCGTGCATTTATGGCCTCGGCTCGCCCGAAGACTACAACAACGTGGTGGTGAAGCTTCGGCGCGGGGAGCGCCACCGGCGTGACAAGGTGTTGCGGCACCTCACCGAGATCCTATATGAGCGCAATGACATGGACTTCAACCGCGGCAAGTTCCGTGTGCGCGGCGACGTGCTCGAAGTTTATCCCGCGTACGAGGACCTCGCCTACCGTATTGAGTTTTTCGGCGATGAGATTGAGCGAATCGTCCAGGTGGACCCCCTGACCGGGGAGGTTTTGGGCTCCCAAGCCCAAATCGACATCTACCCAGCTCGCCACTTTGTCACCCAACAGGACAAGCTGCTGAAGGCCATCGTCTCTATCGAGGAGGAATTGACTGAGCGGAAAGATGAGCTGGAGAGCCAGGGAAAGCTGCTTGAAGCACAGCGAATCCAGCAGCGTACGAACTTCGACCTGGAGATGCTGCGCGAGACAGGTATCTGCAACGGGATCGAGAACTACTCCCGGCACCTGTCAGGACGAGGTGCAGGCGAACGGCCCTGGACGCTGCTTGACTACTTTCCAGATGACTTCCTGTTGGTAGTCGACGAGTCGCACGTCGCATTGCCGCAGGTTCGCGGCATGTATGGTGGCGACCGCGCGCGCAAGGAAGTGCTCGTGGATTTTGGCTTTCGGCTGCCGAGCGCGCTCGACAACCGCCCGCTTACGTTTACGGAATTCGAGGAGACAGTCCATCAGGCAATCTACGTTTCGGCGACGCCCGGGCCGTATGAGTACGAGCATAGCTCGCGGTTAGTCGAACAGATAATCAGACCGACGGGCCTCGTCGATCCGACGATCGAGGTGCGGCAGACACAGGGCCAAATCGACTATCTCGTAGGTGCGGTGCGCGAGCGCGTGGTTAATAAGCAGCGGGTGCTGATCACCACGCTGACGAAAAAGATGGCCGAGGATCTGGCGGAGTATCTGCTCGAGCTTGGCATTAAGGTTCATTATCTCCACAGTGAGATGGACGTGATGGAGCGGGTAGAGATCCTGCGGGATCTTCGACTAGGGACTTATGACGTCGTGGTTGGCATCAACCTGTTGCGAGAAGGACTCGACCTACCTGAGGTGAGCCTTATCGCAATTCTCGATGCCGACAAAGAGGGCTATCTTCGTTCCGAGACGTCGCTGATTCAGACGATCGGACGCGCCGCGCGCCACATTGACGGGCACGTTATAATGTTTGCCGACCGCGAGACCAATTCCATGCGGCGTGCTCTCGACGAAACAAACCGAAGACGTTCTCTGCAGAAAGCGTATAATGATGCGCATGGTATCGTACCGGTCGGCATCACAAAAAGTATCCGCGACCTGGGCGACCGAGTACGCGCCGTTGCCGAGAAGCCTGCCGCCTACGAAGTGGTGGCAGAACTGCCGAAGGAAGAAGTGATCAGGCTGCTGAAAGATCTTGAATCGCAAATGAAGGCCGCTGCTCGCCAGTTAGAGTTCGAACGGGCGGCCGAATTGCGTGACCAGATTACGCAGCTTCGCAGGCGCATGGCGGAGCGCTAACAGTCGGCCTCCACCGCCGCGATGCGAGTGAGAGCTACTTTCGAGGGCGAGTAACCAGATTGGGGGTGGTGCCGGGGAGATACAAGAGTCGGGCAAAGGTCGGCTGACTGGTGCAGCCTTGGGAGAACGGTTTTTACCGAAAAGTTCTGTCTTCGACAGACCGAGTGCGCCATTACATGGAAGGATAAACGCACATGTCCAGCGTATCGCTCCGGCACGTATACCGTAAGTTTGGCGACGTGATTGCCGTCAACGACGTGAACATCGACATTGAGGACAAGGAATTCCTGGTCCTGGTTGGCCCGTCTGGCTGCGGTAAGTCCACTACCCTGCGGTTGATTGCCGGTCTTGAAGAGATCTCTGGTGGAGAGATTTTCATCGGCGACCGCATCGTCAATGATGTCCCACCCAAGGACCGTGACATCGCCATGGTCTTCCAGAGCTACGCGCTCTACCCTCACATGAATGTGTACGATAACCTGGCGTTTGGCCTGCGCAGGAGGAAGACGCCGAAGGCTGAAGTCGACCGCCGCGTCCGCGCAACGGCGGCCTCGCTGGGCATCGAGAACCTGCTGACACGTAAGCCGAAGCAACTCTCAGGCGGCCAGAGGCAGCGCGTGGCCGTAGGCCGTGCCATCGTGCGCGAGCCCAAGGTATTCTTGATGGACGAGCCGCTCTCAAACCTGGACGCGAAACTGCGCGTCGAGACGCGCGCCTATCTTATCAAGCTGCACCAGCGCCTGCAGACGACGGTTGTGTATGTAACCCACGATCAGACAGAAGCGCTGACCATGGGCACGCGCATCGCCGTCATGAAGGACGGCTTCTTGCAGCAGCTGGCGCCGCCGCAAGAAGTGTACGATCATCCGGCGAACATCTTTGTCGCCGGGTTCATCGGCAGTCCCGCGATGAATTTTTTCGACGCCCGGCTTGTCTCTGACGGCGAAGGGCTCTACGCGGATACCGGCGTGTTCCGCGTCTTGTTGCCGGCCGAACAGCGTGCGAAGGTGCTGCAGCGAGACGCACAAGACGTAATTCTTGGCATTAGGCCAGAAGACATCTACGACCGCTCTCTCCTGCAGAGTTCACCGAGCACCGATGTCGCGACCGTCAACGTCGAGGTAGTCGAGCACATGGGTAGCGAGCTCTACGTGTACTTCATCGCGGGAAAGATTCAATTCGTGGCTCGGCTCGATCCGCGAAGCAAGGCGACGACAGGTCAGGCGATGGAAGTCCTGTTCGACGCCGGCAAGATCCATCTCTTCGATAAGGTTTCGCAGGCCTGCATCACGAACTAGTCGCGATTTCGGGTCAACAAAGCACGAAAGGGACGCCGTACGGCGTCCCTTTCGTGCTTTGTTGACGTGGCTTCTAGCCTACCCCGATCAGCTCGACATCGAAAATCAGCGTCGCGTTAGGCGGAATCACGCCTGCGGCGCCCTGCACGCCATAGGCCAGGTTCGACGGGATGGTGAGCTTCCGCGTCCCGCCGACCTTCATCGAAGCGACGCCTTCGTCCCACCCGGCAATCACCTGCCCGCGTCCGATAGTGAACATGAAGGGCGTGCCGCGATCGCGGCTCGAGTCAAATTTCGTGCCGTTTGTCAGCCAGCCGGTGTAATGGACGGTGACGCGTTGACCGGCCGTTGGGGTCTCTCCGGTGCCGACCGTAGTATCTTCGTATTCAAGCCCTGAGCTGGTAACGGGCATGTCGTTATACTCCTGTGCGCTGTACGGTGCGTCCGTTAAACGCTCGGACGCCGGATATCTCCATTGTAGGCGATTGCCTTAGCGTTGCACCGTTTGCTCCGCCAGCAGCGTTCCGACGTTCGCGAGCGCCTCGTCGAGCTTCTCGACATCTCGTCCACCGGCTTGAGCCATATCGGGGCGACCGCCACCACCGCCGCCAACGATACGTGCCAGCCCCTTCACGAGATTGCCCGCATGATAGCCGTTGGGCACGAGATCCTTCGTGACCATCGCGAGCAACTGTGGCTTGTCGTTGAGTACGGTCCCGAGCACCACGACGCCGGAACCCATCTTATCCCGCAGCCAGTCGCCCATTTCGCCCAGCACTTTCGCGTCCGGGGCAGCCACGCGCGCCGCGATGAAGGCGACGCCATTCTGGCGCTCGACATGGTTGAGCAGATCCTCAAGCGCGCCCCGTCCGGCTTCGCTGCGAACGTTTTCCAGCTGTCTCTGAAGTTGTTTCAGCTCGGAAAGCAATCCATCGACTCGCTCGAGCACCTGGTTGGTCGGCGCGCCGACGCGAGCGGCGACCTCTCGCAGCGTCGACGCTTGGGCAGACGCCCATTCGTCGGCGCCGCGGCCCGTCAGCGCCTCGATCCGGCGGATGCCGCCCGCGCTGCTGCTCTCCTGAAGGATGCGGAACAAGCCGATTTCGCCAGTCCGGGCCACGTGCGTGCCGCCGCACAACTCCCGTGAGCAGAACGGCACGTCACTGCCGCACCCTGCCGTGACCATGCGAACCGACTCACTATACTTTTCGCCGAAAAGCGCAATGGCGCCTTGCGCAATGGCATCCTGGTAGCCGGTCACGCGCCAATCAACCGGTGTATCGGCGCGGATCCACGTATTGACGCGGCGCTCAATTTCCTGCAGCTGCTCCGGTGTGATCGCACGACTGTGGGTGAAGTCGAAGCGCAGGCGGTCCGGTGCTACCAGGGACCCTGCTTGGGCCGCATGGTCGCCAAGCACCTCTCGCGCCACGCGGTGGAGAAGGTGAGTGGCCGTGTGGTTCCGCATAATGTCGTACCTGCGTTCCACGTCGACCTGCGCCTCAACCGTATCGCCGATCGAGATGAATCCTTCTTCGACCGTTCCGTAGTGTACGAACACACCTGGAATTGGTCGCAGAGTGTCCTCGACGCGGATCCGCCCCTGCGGCCCTACCAGCGTGCCGGTGTCGCCAACCTGGCCGCCGCCCTGGGCGTAGAACGGCGTGCGGTCCAGAACGATACGGGTCTGCTGCCCCGCTTGGGCCGTGCTGCGCGCCTCACCATCAACCAGTACCGCCAGCACAGTAGTCTGCCCGTGCAGGTCGGTATAGCCTATGAACTCCGTTTGTGGCAGGTCGTGCTCTGCCCACAACTCCGCTTCGGCGTCACGCTTGAACTTCGCGCCTTCCTGGCCCCGCCGTTGTTGTTCTAGCCGCTCGGAATCGTAGCCTTGCTGGTCGACCACGATCCCACGTTCGGCGGCAATCTTTTGCGTGAGGTCCAGGGGGAACCCATGCGTGTCATGAAGTGTAAAAGCGGTCTTGCCCGTTAGCTCCTCGCCGGGAGGAAGCTCGCTCAGCGCACGCTCGAGGAGCACCAGCCCACTACTAATGGTCCGCCCGAACGCTTCCTCTTCGGCCGTAAGCGTCTGCAGAATGTAATCGCGCTTCGCCCACAATTCGGGGAAGGCGTCGCCCATTATTTGAATCACGACGTCGGCGGTCTCAGCCAGGAACGGCTGGGTAAGGCCAATGGTCCGGCCCAGGTAGGCGGCGCGACGCAGTATTCGGCGCAGGACGTACGAGCGCTTGCCGTTCCCCGGCAGGATGCCGTCCGCCACGAGGAACGCACAGGCACGGGTATGGTCGGCGATTGCCCTGTACGCTACCTGGTGCTCGCGCACATGCGCCTCGTCGCCGCCGGTCAGCTCCATCGTTCGCTTGATGATGTCCCGGAAGAGGTCCGTCTCGTAGGTGGAGTGGACGCCCTGCATCACCATGCACATGCGCTCCAACCCCATGCCTGTGTCGACCGAGGGCTTCGGCAAGGGTTGCATGGTCGAACGCTCGTATTGCATAAACACGAGGTTCCATATCTCGACATAATCTGGGTCGTCGCTATTGACACCTTCTTTGCGCATCTTGCTGATGTCGTCGCCGATGTAGATCGTGATTTCGGAGCAAGGGCCGCATGGGCCCGTGTCGCCCATTACCCAGAAGTTGTCGGCCCGTCCGAATCGAAGCACGCGATCGGGCGAGGCGCCGGTCTCGATCCAGATACGCTCGGCCTCTTCATCGGCAGGCACCTCGTCGTCACCGGCAAACACGGTAAACCAGAGTCGCTCAACCGGCAGCTGCAATTCCTCGGTCAGTAGCTTCCAGGCAAGCTGGATGGCCTCGAGCTTAAAGTAGTCGCCGAACGAGAAGTTGCCGAGCATCTCGAAGAAGGTTTGGTGCCGAGGCGACACCCCTACTTCCTCAAGATCATTGTGCTTACCCGACACACGCAGGCAGCGTTGTGAACTTGTCGCTCTGGTATACGGGCCAGACTCAAGCCCGAGAAACATATCCTTGAACGGCACCATGCCTGCATTCGTGAATAACAGGGTCGGATCGTTCACAGGCACAAGCGAGGCGCTGGGCACTTCGGTGTGTCCATTCCTCACAAAGAAGTCGAGAAACGCTCGTCGCGTTTGCTGCGATGAAAGCAATTTCATGTCGTTTTCTCCCACCAGCGGCCGAACTACCAACGTGCGGCGGCGAGCACCGGCGACGCGACATTTCGATTAACGAGTGATTTCGAAATGTACCCGCGCTAGCGAACCGTCACCACGCGGGCGCTGTGTACGGCAGGTAGGCCTTCTATCCCTTTCAAGAGCTCAGGGCTGACCGGGTCGTCTATACCCACCACCATCAGCGCCATGCCACGCGGATGATCGCGCCCAAGTTGCATGAAGCCGATATTGACGTTGGCTGACCCCAGCAGCGATCCAATCTCACCAATCAGTCCCGGCCGATCGTCATGCCGCGTACACAGCCAGATACCCGGCGTGAGCGCCAGCTCGACGCGGTAGTCGTTGATCGCCACGATATGCGGCTCGCCGTGCGTCACAGTGCCCTGTAACGTAACCATTCGGCGGTCGTCCCGTTGCAGGTGCAGCGTCAGCGCGCTTCGATATTCAGGCTCGCAGTCGCGGTTCGCCGACTCGTCTACGTGCAATCCCCGCTCATGCGCGATCAATCGGGCGTTGACCAGGTTCACGCGCGCGTCGCAAATCTGATCGAGTACCGCGGCAAGTGCGGACGCGGTAAGCGGCGCGCAGTTTTGCGCCGCTATCTCACCCTCCACTCGCAGCTCTAGCCTGCGAAGCGGCCCCGAATCCCATTGCACCGCGAGCTCACCCAGCCGCCGTGCCAGTGTAACGAAAGGCGCGATACTCGTCGCCGCCTCAGCGCTCACCAGGGGTCCGTTGACTGCCGCTCCGACACCGCCGCCATCCAGCGCGACCAGCACGTCCTGTGCGGTCCCCATTGCGACCTTAACCTCGGCTTCCACGGTTGCCGAGCCAAGATGTGGCGTCGTGACAACCTTGGGGTGGCTAACCAAAGGGTGCTGGGGGTTGCGGATTGGCTCGCCGACGAACACATCGATAGCGGCGCCTGCTATTTGCCCGGCGTCAAGCGCCTTGAGCAATGCACCTTCTTCTATGATACCGCCCCGAGCACAGTTGATCACGCGCGCGCCGGTAGGTAAAGCAGCCAGCGCCGAACCGTCGATCATGCCGCGGGTCTCGTCGGTCAGCGGTGTGTGCACGGTGAGGAAGTGGCACGACGGCAACATGCCGTGCAGGCTCTCGTAGAGCGGGACATGCAAGCGCTCGCCCACTTCCGACGAGATGTACGGGTCGTATGCCAGGACCCGCAGACCAAGCGCTTGCGCGCGGCGAGCGACCTCACTACCGATGCGACCAAGCCCCACGATACCGAGCGTCTTTCCGGCCAGCTCGACTCCGAGGAAGGCAGCTCGCGTCCAGTTTCCGGCCCGCAGGCTGGCGTTTGCCTGTGGAATGCTGCGCGTAACGGCGAACAGCATGGCGATAGTGTGCTCGGCCGTGGTAATCGTGTTACCGGTCGGCATATTGAGCACGAGCACGCCGTGACGGGTTGCCGCGTCGACGTCGATTGTGTCCACGCCCACGCCCGCACGGGCCACGACCTGAAGGGTGGATGATGCCGCGAGCACCGCATCGGTGACTTTGGTCTCGCTACGAACCACAATTGCTCGGTAGCCACCGTCGCGCAACGCCTGGATTAGCTCCGCTTCGCTGAGACCTTTGCGGACATCCACCTGGGCACGTGCCTCCAGAATGGCAAGGCCTTCGGCTGCGAATGTGTCGGCAACGAGAATTCGCGGGCGGCTGCCGTTGCTATTGCTCCGCAAGACAAGCTGATCTTGTGCTGCGGCCATACTTCCTGAATCTTTAATCACTCTGGATCCTCTCGTCCGATGCGAATGTGGATAATTAACGATAACAGGAATCGGCAAGCTCCCGGCGGGCCGGCCATGCGATCTTTGCGGTATCTTTACAGTAGGCAACACACTGGCGAGAGCATTATTTTGCTCAAGCAACAGCGCTTCTATATATGTACTCCGCGGATAAGTACTATTCCCGCATTTTAACTCCGGTTAACGGTACATTGAGCATATAACCCTCGATTTGTGATCCGGCCCATGCGAACCTCGCCTCTTTCGTGAGGGGCCGAGCCATCCGCCAGCGGCATTAACCTCATGCTAGGAAAATCCGACGTGTCGACTCGAGGCGGTTTCAGCTCCGTACATTCCGGCTTCGCCCGCGGTTGGATCCCAGTCGCGCGGCAACTTCGCGCTGGAAGCGAATTAATCGCGAAGTACCCAATCCTGAGTGTGGTACTGAGCGTCTTAGGTTATGCGTTTCTTGGTCCCCTCGCGGCTTTGGTCCTCGTGGCGACTTTGCTCGATCATGAATTCGCGCATCGGTATATGATGCGCCGGCTCGGCTACATGCCCGGCCCCGTCCGCCTCATCCCGTTGATGGGTGCGTATGTGCGGGCAGGACGGCCAATGCTTCGAAGCGCGGACATCGCCGTAATCTATCTAGCCGGTCCACTTGTCGGCATCTTGAGTTGTGAGGCGGCCGTCCTTCTCGCGTCGCAAACGTTGGACGCAACGCTCAGGCACCAGGTATATGTCGGCGCCGCGGTAGCACTTGGTTTGAATCTCATGAACCTCTTGCCGTTTGAGCCGCTCGACGGCGGTCTAGTGAGCCGCGTACTGCCGTATCCAACTATCATTATATTTCCTGCCCTGCTGGCGGTCTGGCTCCTACACGTCCATCAACTCATGACCCCGGTTGGCATCGGGTTGCTGTATTTCATCGTCTGGGCATCGGTGCGGAAACTCAGGAAGTGGGATCGCTACGTGATTGCCCTGCGAACACGCGTCCTCGACGGGGATGTAACAGCACTGCGAGAGCTTCGCGCCAGCTTCGATGTGCCGCTATGGGAGCGACTTTTGGTGACCTTGGCGTATGCCCTACTTGTCGTCGGTGGAACGGCACTTTTGCATGAAACGGCGCGTATGTCCGGCTTGATCGGATAGGGTCGGTCGCGGGACTTCGGCCAACTTGACAGCCGAACGCGCGTTTGCTACTGTTACTGCAATCGAAGTGGGCACCAGCGTTGGTTTGATCATCAGTTCGATTTGCGCATGGACAGGCAAAGACGCCGCTCAGGTATCTGAGGGTGTCTTTTTTGTTATCTAGCGACCGCTCCTGGCTCAGGATATGCGTTAGTTACCCGTCGGGGCATGCGAAATACACGCTCAATGGCTGAGCATAAAGCGCATTGTTGCAAGGGTCTCCTGGGTTATCCAAGCTTGGTCACTGGTGACCGGCGTTTTCGCGCCATGCCGGCGCGGCGTATCGTCTGTCGCAGTTACTGATAGCGCTTCGCAAGTAGGCGCCACAAGCTATAAGGAGTTTGCACAATGGCCGCTATCGTATTTGTCGCCTTTGCTGCCCACGTCATTGCCTGGATCGCTCTGCCTCACGGCAAGGTCACGGCCAAGGCCGAAGTGAGTCGCGGGCTCGTTGGTGGTGTCGCCGCTGCGTAAGCGCAGAAGGTCTTCCGCGAACGTTTGACCTCTCTGTTCGTCTTTTCGGTTCGGAGCTAACTGGCCACGGACGCTGTAAGCGTATGCCGTCGAGGCCGAGCTCCTTGCCTCGAAGTTTTTTGAAGTGTAGTGTAGCCGGGTTTCGGTCCCGAGTTGTGCTCGCGCGGGCAGCAGCTTTGTGTTGAGTCGCGCCCGTTATGGATTGACCGCTGACATGCTTGTCGTTGGGTGGATGCGCCGCCAGAACCTAGCGCTGCGACGATTTGCGATGCCCGAAGGTAATCGCGGGCCTGTATGGCCCGCCCTCAGCTGAGTTTCTGGAGATTCTTGCCGATGAAGCGTCCCTACCTACTGCTTATCGCAATCGGCTTCGGCTTTCTCATGGGAGCGCTGCCAAAAGCAGTGCATGCCGCGACCGACGCAGTTTCGCATGTCGCATCACGGGCCGCGGCAGCAACACCGATCAGCAGCGGCGACACCTCGTGGGTACTGGTTTCCGCCGCACTGGTCATGTTGATGACTCCTGCACTCGGCTTCTTTTATGGTGGCTTGGTTCGTCCAAAGAACGCGCTCTCGACGATCATGCACAGCTTCTTCATACTGTGCCTGATCAGCGTGCAGTGGGTCATGTGGGGCTATTCATTGGCCTTCGGACCGGATCATGGACATTTGATCGGTGGGCTGGATTGGGCTTTGCTGAAAAACGTGAGCTTCACGGCCGCGGATCCCTTCGGTTACGCGCCGACGGTTCCACACCAGGCATTCATGGCGTTCCAGATGATGTTCGCGGTGATTACTCCCGCTCTCATCACAGGTGCGTTTGCGGAGCGGAAGCGTTTCAAGGCGTACGTGATCTTCAGCTTGCTTTGGGCAACGTTCATCTACGATCCGCTGGCACACTGGGTCTGGGGCAATAATGGCTGGCTGAAGAACCTCGGCGCTCTTGACTTTGCCGGCGGCAGTGTCGTCCACATGAGCTCGGGTATCTCGGCCATCGTGGCCGCGAAGATGCTCGGCCCACGCATCGGCCTTGGCCAAGACAAGATGGAGCCGCATGACGCCACATATGTGGTGCTCGGCGCTTCGCTCTTGTGGTTTGGCTGGTTTGGTTTCAACGCCGGTAGCGCGCTGTCCGCGGGCGGACTCGCCACTTCAGCGTTCGTCGTCACGAACACCGCTACGGCGATGGCCGGGCTCACCTACCTCACCGTTAGCTGGTGGCACAAAGGTCAGCCGAGCGCCATTGGCGCTGCTGTCGGCGCGGTCTGCGGCCTCGTCGCCATTACCCCGGCATCAGGCTATGTGGACGTCAGCGGCGCAATCCTGATTGGCGTCGGAGCCGGCGTTATCTGCTACTTCAGCGCTCAGCTCAAGAACCTCATCAAGGCGGACGATGCGCTCGACGTATTTGCCTGCCATGGTATGGGTGGTACTTGGGGCGCGTTGGCAACAGGTATCTTCGCTACCACGGCGATAACCGGAACAGGCGGCGGCTCGGGCGTGATCGACGGGCACTACAAGCAAATGCTCTTCCAGCTTGCCGACATTGGCGCTACATGGGCATATTGCGGCATCGGTACCTTCATTTTGCTGAAGATTACCAACGCTATCGTGGGCCTTCGCGTCGACGAGAGTGAGGAAGTGCTCGGCCTCGACGCATCGCAGCATGGTGAAGCCGCCTACGGCTTGTAACCCATCGACAAATCTTGCCATGCTTGGGGCCGGTGAACAGATATCTGTTCACCGGCCCCGCCATTTTGCCCGTTACGTTCTGCTCACAAGGCAGGTCTGCACATAACTGGTCGATCCCATCACCACTTCCTTTGGTCCTCGCTTTCTTCTTTCCCCTGCCTCGCTCCTGCCGGTACACTGCCGTACATCCCTTAGTCATTGGCGGCGGGCCGCCGGCTTGGAGCGTGTAATAATGCAGTCGGAAGCACAAATCAGAGGCATACCTTCTATCGACATGGCGTATGTGCGCAAGGTTCTTCTCGATCTTTGCCGTATCCCAAGCCCAACAGGCATGACGGACGCGGCGCTCGATTACGTTGAGGCAGCATTCGCGGACCTCGGCGTTCCGACTCGCCGCACAAAGAAAGGCGCGCTCCTCGCGACGCTAGAGGGCACCTCGCCGGCGCCGGTTCGCGCACTAGCCGCACACGTCGACACGCTCGGCGCCATGGTCGCCTTCATCAAGAAGGAGGGCCGGCTCCAGCTCACGCAGATTGGCGGCTATCCCTGGACGGCAATCGAAGGCGAATACTGCACGATTCACACCTTCGATGGACGCTCGTACACCGGCACGATCATGGTCACGGCAGCGTCCGCGCACGTACATGGTGAAGGCACAGCCAAGATGGAGCGAAACGCTGCGAACCTCGAGGTCAGGATCGATGCACGAACGTCGAGCGCCGACGAAACACGGCAGCTCGGTATTTCCGTGGGTGATTTTGTCAGCCTCGATGCTCGCGCAACCGCTACGGAGCACGGCTTCATTAAGTCTCGGCATCTCGACGATAAGGCGGCGGTCGCCTGCGTGCTCGGTATGGCCAAGGCGCTCGGCGCGAGGCTGCCCGCCGTGACGACTCACTTGTTCATCAGCAATTATGAGGAAGTCGGCCATGGCGCCGCCACGGGAATCCCAGCTGAAACCGAGGAGGTGGTGGCCATCGACATGGCTGCGATTGGCGAAGGCTTCCAGACGTCGGATGAATTTAGTGTGACAATATGCGTCAAAGATAGCTCAGGGCCATATGATCCGGCGCTAAGCAATAAACTGCGTAGGCTTGCGGCCGAGCATCAAATCCCATCCAAGGTCGATACATATCGCTATTATTCGTCAGACGCTAGCGCCGCGCTCTCGGCTGGGGGCGAGTTCCGCGCCGCCCTCATCGGGCCGGGTGTGGACGCGTCGCACTCCTTCGAGCGAACTCACGATCTGGCCCTCGAGGCGACGACCGCTCTGTGCCTTGCCTACGTGCTGAGCGAGACATCATAGCCACCGTACCCGGCCGTGATTTCTTGTGCCGCACGCACTTGTAGACTGCAATTATGGCGAAGTTTGTTCTCTGTCAATCCCAGGGTGCTTCAGTGAAGAATCTACCTCGAGAGGAGTTCGAACGTGGCGGCAGTACTTCCCCAGCAGAGTATCGGCGGTGACGGGCCGCGTGTCGCACGCGTCGCGCTTGGCTGCATGGGGCTCTCGGGCACCTGGGACCCCGCCGAGGTTGGCCCGGAGCATCGGAGGCGTGCCATCGCGGCGTTTGAGGCGGCGCTCGATGCCGGTATAACGCTGTTCGACCATGCGGATATTTATGGTGGCGGCAGCTGTGAAGAACTGTTCAAAGATTGTCTCCAGGCCGTCCCTGGCTCGCGCGAGCGGATCATTATTGCGACGAAGGGCGGCATACGGAACGGCAACTTTAACCTGACGGCGACCTACCTCACCGAGTGTGTTGAGCGGTCGTTGCGGCGGATGGCGATCGACTATATCGATCTGTACCAGGTACACCGGCCCGACCCGCTTACCCACCCCGCCGAAACGGCAGGCGTGCTGAACGGCCTCCTCCGAAGAGGACTCATTCGCGCAGTTGGCGTCAGCAACTATTATCCAGAGCAGGTGCGCGCGTTGCAGCGCTACCTCGACGTGCCGATTCGTAGTAATCAAATCGAAATCAGCCTCGCCCGCCTTGATCCAATCTATGAGGGTCTCGATGGAGGGGACGGAACCCTGGACCAGTGCATGGCTCAGGGAATGACCCCACTCGCGTGGAGCCCGCTTGGGGCGGGTATTCTGCTTGGATCGACTCCGCACCCCGCCGGCCCAGAGCGCGGCGCTGCGCTTCGCGCGGCGCTGGCAGAGCATGCCCAACGGTATGGCGCCACGCCCGGCCAGATCGCCCTGGCTTGGCTGCTGGCGCACCCCGCGGGCATCATCCCGTTGGTGGGCAGCGCGAACCCGGCGCATATTCGCGAAGCCGCCGGCGCAGCCGCAATCAGCTTGAGCCGTGAAGACTGGTATGCGCTATGGGTTACGGCCTGGGGACGTGATCTTCCCTGAGCTCATGCGGCGGGCTGGGAATCGTCGTGGGGAAGCGCCGGGGCGGACCGAGGTGATCTGAGAAAGAACACCCACAGCATCAAGACACCTGCTGCCATAATCATGGCGCCGAATAGAAAGGCGGGGGTGAAGCCCGCGTGTTGCTGCACCACTCCGCTCAAGGCCGGCCCAATCGAAAAGCCAAAGCTCCACGTCACCGCGTAGAGTCCGCTCACCGTTGCGCGCTGCTCCTGGGGTACGCGGGACATGGCGAACGCGTTATAGACTGGGTCACCCATGCTGCGAAACGCGTTTCGCAGGACCTCGCCCGCCATGGCGCCTGCCTGGACTGGCGCAAGTGTGAGCAACAGGATCGCCGGTACCCCCGCGGCCTGCAGGGTTAC